>CAJATL010000074.1 GCA_903944895.1 uncultured Bacteroidota bacterium | reverse complement strand
CTGGAATACATCGGTATTAAATGAATTTATGATACACCAACCTAACAGATTTTATTATTTGGTTGAAGTAGATAAAGAAGCAACAAATTCAGTTTTTTATTTCTTAAAAGAGGCAAAGTATGCTGTTTTTCTTGACCCGACTCAAGACATTATCGAAAAATATCTACCCACTGAAAAGGATATTGTAATCATAAAATCGTTAGTTTCAGAAGCACCACTGTTAAATATCAAAGGAATTAATACAGCATCCATAGAAAAGATCTTAGTGGATATTTTTTGTGATGATGTAATATTTTCAGCTCAACAAGGTTCTGAAATGCGAGCCATATTTGCGGAAGCATTTGGTAAATACACTATTAATCAGAGCAAAATGCTTCGGTATTCTAATAGAAGAAGGAAAAAAGAGCCTATCATCAAGGTTATAGGAGCAATAACCAATTTACGGCAGTAATAGTCCTTTTGCTGCCAATTTATAGGTAATGATAAATCAAAAAGACCGATCTTAAATAATAAGGGTAAAACCATAAAAATAAATTTGTTTATCAGGATTAAACCTTACATTTGTAAATTATTTTAAGGACATAGCCTTATGAAAAATTTGCAACAACAGCTACTAATAGAGCAATTAGATAAAAAAATTGAACTTCTCCATAAAATTGATGAACTAATAATTCCTTCAGAAGGTTGGGTTCATGCGATTAGAAAGGCAATGAAAATGTCGTTACGACAATTAGGCGGTAAAATTGGAATTACAGCTCAAAGCATGAAGGAAATTGAGCAAAGAGAAAAAGCAAAAACAATTTCACTTAAAACGCTTAATGAAGTTGCGAGAGCACTTGACATGAAGTTTGTTTATGGATTTATCCCAAAAGAAACAAACATTGAAGAAATAATAGAAAAGCGGGCTTTAGAAATAGCTGAAGGAATTGTGTTGAGAACATCAAATACGATGCAATTAGAGGATCAGGAAAACTCTAAATCAAGAATCCAGAAAGCAATTAAAAATAGAGCAGAAGAGATTAAACGAGAAATGCCAAAATATTTATGGGATTAGAATTTACCTATACCGAAGGTCAGTCACCTCTTGATGAAGAAGAAAAAGAAGGATTAAAGATAAAATCCATTTCAACGCGGGAAGAGCTAGACGAATTTGAACAACAAAATATTGAAAAAGCAATTGAATGGACATTAAAACGAAGTTTTTCAATTGAAGAGATTTTAACGGAACAATTCATCAAGGATTTACACAAACGGATGTTTGATCATGTATGGATTTGGGCAGGTCAATTTCGAAAGTCGAATAAAAATATTGGAGTAGATAAGTTTACAATAGGGATTGAACTCCGTCAGTTATTTGATGATTGTAAGTTTTGGATTGATAATAAAACATTTTCAGACGATGAAATATCCATTCGATTTAAACATAGATTAGTTAAAATTCATCCTTTTCCAAATGGCAATGGAAGACATTCGAGATTAATTGCAGATATTGTCATTGAAAAAGTATTCAGAAAACCGATATTTTCGTGGGGTAACAAAGATTTAAACAAACAATCCGATACGAGAAAAACATACATAAACGCAATTAGGGAAGCAGATAATGGGATATATTTACCCTTGCTGAAATTTGCAAGATCATAAAATACCCTTGCATGAATTAATAACCCCTCTACAGACCTGAGTAAAGGAGGCATTTTCATTCTTCAAAATCAGTTTTAGGGAAGGAAAAAGACACAAAAAAAAACCCGTTTCCGGGTTTTTTTTAGAAGATTTCAGTTAAAATGGAAGTACCGGTTGGGCTGTTGTGGTGATTGCATGAATCAAATCGTGCCTCAATTCCTTGTTTGATTCGATGTTCTTGCGAACCAGTGCGCTTCCGTGTCCGATTTTGCGGTCTTTAAAAGAGTACCATGAGCCGGAATTTGTAATGATGTTTTTCTTCACTGCTTCGGTAAAAATCTCGTCGGTTGACCATTTTTTTTCCTGAGGTTCAAATTTTGTTTCAATGTTTTCCGGTACAACAACATAAGCTGTGTGGGTGCGGCCAAACTGGTCAGCTTCTCTCATTTTAGCAACTTCGAAAGTCAGGTATTTTACGCCATCTTTTTCAAAGATTAGGTTTTGAAAATCATCAACCTTCAAGGTCATTTTTACGATGTCAAAGTTTGGGTTTTGTTTCCCTTTTCCGATGTAAGT
>CAJATL010000073.1 GCA_903944895.1 uncultured Bacteroidota bacterium | reverse complement strand
ATTTTCAAAGCACGTTTTTCTGACATAAATGAGTGCTGCTGCCTTGCAGACTAATTTTGGCATCTGGCACGCCGGTTAATTAATTTATGCAGTGATAATCACAGCTAAGCCAAATTCCGAGCAAGCCTGGCGGTCAGAAATATTTTAGAGTTAATTCAATAGAATGGATAAAAAATATTTCTGAAGCCACCCAACGGGCGGATGGCCATTGACATAAGAGAAATAATAGAGCAATGGCCATCCGGGCTTAGTGAAGGATATTTGGCTGGCTGTACCTTTGCATGAATTAATAACCACCCCTACAGAATTGAGAAGAAGAAGGGGAAGACCAAAAAAGAGGCTTTCGCCTCCTTTTTCATTTGTTCACGGGATTTTTAGTTTACATCATTTTTGATTATCAAAAAAAGTACATTTGTCGGATAAAGTAAATCGCAACAACGTTTCGATTGTCCGAAGAAAATTGGATTAAATTGGGTGGTATTGTTTCGTGTAGGAAAATGTTACCAGCAATGCTAGGAGCGCAGTGCATACTAGGGTATTGTTCAAAAAACAGTTACCCAAAAACACAGTAAAAAGTTTATATTTGAAGTATGACAAACAATGAAGAAATAATAGCAACAGAACGACAAATTTTATTCAGCAAACTGGCTGACAAGTTGGAAACCGCATATAACCTTAACCGAAAAGTAGTAAGTTTTCAAGCAAATAAGGATGAACCAATTTATAGATGGTTCAAGTACAAAGAAGGTTTCTCATCGACTCTTGTCAAATACTTTTTGAATGAATATTCAAAAAAACCAGGAAAACTTTTAGATCCATTTGCTGGTGCAGGGACGACCCTTTTTGCAGGACAAGAGCTAGGTTGGGAAACATTTGGAGTAGAAATTCTTCCAGTTGGAATTTTTGTTATGGAAACAAGAGAAGCTCTCAATGACATCAACCTCGAAGAACTTCGTTCAACAGTCAAAAATCTTTGGAAAAACCTTTCTGAGATTGATAGCTATGATACACATATTAATCATATTTCAATTACTAAAGATGCCTTTTCTGATGAAACAGAAATTCTATTGAATAAATTTTTAAGCTATTGTTCGAAAATTAGTGACAAGAAAACGCAAACCGTTTTACGGTTTGCGGCCTTTTCAGTATTAGAAGAAATTAGCTTCACAAGAAAAGACGGTCAATATTTACGTTGGGACCACCGATCTAAAAGAAATCTTTCAGGAAAAGCATTTGACAAAGGGAAAATCCTTTCTTTTGAAGAAGCTCTAAAAAATAAGCTAAATCAAATCGTTTCTGATCTCTCTCCAAATCAAATAATGAGCTTATTTGAGCAGTTTTCTACAAGAAAAAACGGTTTCAAACCTCACAAGGTAAATATTATCGAAGGTTCCTGTTTATCCGAACTTCCAAAATTTGATGATGATTTTTTTGATTTTACTGTTACATCTCCACCATATTGCAATCGCTATGACTATACAAGAACTTATGCTTTAGAATTGGTTTACCTTGGCAATAATACAGACCAAGTTCGAAATTTAAGACAAGCTATGTTATCTTGCACTGTTGAGAATAAAGAGAAAGTTGAATTCTTAAAACAATTTTATTTTTCTATTGGCAAAACTGAAACCTTTGAAAAAGTAATTGAGGTTTATAATAACTCTGATGCAATGACTGAAGTCAATTCCGTTCTTGACGAATTGAATAAATTGGAGAAACTCAATAACAATAACATTGCAAGGATGGTTAAAAATTATTTTCTTGAAATGTGTTTTGTTATTTATGAAATGGCAAGAATTACAAAGAGCGGGGGTTATTGCGTAATGGTTAACGATAATGTTCGTTATGGAGGAGAAGAAATTCCAGTTGATTTAATTCTATCCGAGTTTGCTGAAAACTTTGGATTCAATATTAATAAAATTTTTGTATTACCTAGAGGAAAGGGCAATAGTAGCCAACAAATGGGTAGCTATGGTCGTACAGAGGTTCGTAAATGTGTTTACTTATGGCAAAAAAACTAATTACAGGTACTTTAATCAAATCAGCAGATGATTTAGTAACTTCTCGTCAAGATACAAGAGCAGGTTTTATTGCAATGGCAATTGAGAAAAACTACATTGCTGTTCCATACATTGAAGAAGCAAAAGCATTAAAATCCCTTGCAAAACAAGTAAAAGAACCAAAAGAACTTTTACAAGTAGTTGACCTGAGAGTTGGTTTATTAACTGCTTCAGGGCTTTCGGACAAATCTTTAAATTACCTGACCGAAGACGACAGAACATTAGCAATTAAGGGGCTAATTGAAAAGTTCCTAGAACCAGCAGGCGAGAATTTTATTGACGAGTTAGTTTATCGTTATTTGCTGACAAAAGGCGATGCTCTTGGGGGTAGGGCGAGAAATCTTGCAGGTTCATTAGGCGAGAGAAAGTTTCTACGTACACTTATTTCCGTATTTAATATTTCTGGTATTCCCTACCAATGGAAAGACAATGACACCAATGCTTGGCTTGACAAGCCTAAAGACGATAGAGACATTGAAAAAAGAATAAAGGCAATCCACTGGAAAAAGAAAAGCGATAGGTTACTGATTCTAAACATTAATGTCCCTTTGGTAGATAAAAATGTAGACTTAACAATTTTAAATGCTACTCCAGTCGATTTGAAAAAGGGAAAACATTCAATTATTCACCAACCCGACAAGTATATTGCTTTAGGGGAACTCAAAGGTGGAATTGACCCGGCAGGTGCAGACGAACATTGGAAAACTGCAAACTCTGCTATGAATAGAATAAGAAGCAGCTTTGACAAAAATAAATTGAATCCGAAGACATTTTTTATAGGAGCTGCCATTGAAAGCGCAATGGCCATTGAAATTTTTAAACAACTTCAAACCGTTTCAATGGATAATGCAGCAAATCTTACCAATGATAAACAACTTACTGAAATCTGCGACTGGATAATCAATTTATAGTATTTGACGAAAAAGCACGTGCTAGTAATATCAGATACACGCAAATTCAGCAGCACCGGTTTTAGGTGTGTATATTTTCGCTCAAGCAGTTTATCGGCTTGACAGAAAATCGCTCGCAATCCACTTCTGCGAGTACCATCCTATTTTACGAATAAAAAAAATGAGCCACGTCCCTCGACGTGGCTCAATCTTTAACTACTTTTCTTTTGGGGCTACATGAAAAGAAAAGTATGGACAAAAATTCAGTTGAAGAGATAAATATGACACAAAAAAAACCCGTTTCCGGGTTCTTTTTTTAGAAGATTTCAGTTAAAATGGAAGTACCGGTTGGGGTGTTGTGGTGATTGCATGAATCAAATCGTGCCTCAATTCCTTGTTTGATTCGATGTTCTTGCGAACCAGTGCGCTTCCGTGTCCGATTTTGCGATCT
Source organism: uncultured Bacteroidota bacterium (assembly GCA_903944895.1). Taxonomy (GTDB): domain Bacteria; phylum Bacteroidota; class Bacteroidia; order Bacteroidales; family 4484-276; genus CAJATL01. The sequence continues at coordinate 299 of CAJATL010000073.1, read as the reverse complement.
TTGAAAGAGTACCAGGAGCCGGAGTTTGTAATGATGTTTTTCTTAACTGCTTCAGTAAAAATCTCGTCTGTTGACCATTTTTTTTCCTGAGGTTCAAACTTAGATTCGACGTTTTCCGGTACAACAACATAAGCTGTGTGAGTGCGGCCGAAGGCGTCAGTTTCTCTCATCTTCGCAACTTCGAAAGTCAGGTATTTTACGCCTTCCTTTTCAAAAATTAAGTTTTGAAAATCATCAACCTTCAAGGTCATTTTTACGATGTCAAAGTTTGGGTTTTGTTTCCCTTTTCCGATGTAAGT
>CAJATL010000072.1 GCA_903944895.1 uncultured Bacteroidota bacterium | reverse complement strand
GCTACCAATCCCCACCCACCCAAAATACTCCAAATACCTTGTCATTTCGACCAAAGGTAGAAATCTAAAAAGTTTAACCGGATACCAATGAAATTCTTATAAAAATGAATTTTAACCTGAATATTTATGAAATGCTTTACCAGCGGGCATTTCATCGGATAAAAAAAAGCTCTCACTGTAATCGATGAGAGCTTTAATTTATTAAAAATTCGGAATAATTAAATTACGCCCTGATCCATCATTGCATTTGCAACTTTGAGGAAACCGGCAACATTAGCGCCTTTTACGTAATTAACATATCCATCTTCTTCGGTTCCATTGAGCACGCAAGCTTCGTGAATACTTTTCATGATCTGGTGTAATCTGGAATCAACTTCTTCAGCAACCCAGTTGAGTTTCATCGAGTTTTGCGACATTTCAAGTCCGGAAGTAGCAACACCACCAGCGTTAACAGCTTTTCCAGGTCCGAATAAAATTTTATTGCGTTGGAAAACTTCTACGGCTTCTGGTGTTGAAGGCATATTTGCACCTTCAGCAACGCACATAACGCCATTCTTTACAAGTATTTCGGCGTCTTCTTTATGTAACTCATTCTGAGTTGCACAAGGCATCGCTACATCACACTTAACTTCCCATGGACGTTTGCCGGCAACAAACTGAGCGCCCGGGAATTCGTATGAATATGGTTTTACGATATCCTGGTTGGAGGCTCTGAGTTCGAGCATGTAGTCGATTTTATCACCTGAAATTCCGTCAGGATCATAAATGTAACCATCAGGACCCGAAATGGTAAGAACTTTTCCACCCAATTCGGTAACTTTACGTGCTGCACCCCAGGCTACGTTTCCAAAACCTGAAATACAAACATTTTTGCCTGCATAACTTGTGTTTTTGGTTTTCAACATTTCTTCTGCAAAATATGTTGCACCGTAACCAGTAGCTTCTGGACGGACTAAGCTGCCACCCCAGTTAATGCCTTTTCCGGTTAAAACGCCTGTGTGTTCGCGGGCTAATTTTTTGTACGCGCCAAACAAGAAGCCGATTTCGCGGCCACCAACACCGATGTCACCGGCAGGAACGTCAGTATCAGGTCCGATTGCAGGCCATAGCTCGAGCATGAACGACTGACAGAAACGCATCACTTCACCGTCTGATTTTCCTTTTGGATCAAAATCAGAACCACCTTTTCCACCGCCCATAGGCAGTGTGGTGAGGCTGTTTTTGAAGATTTGTTCAAATCCCAGGAACTTCAGGATGCTGAGATTTACACTTGGGTGAAAACGCAACCCACCTTTGTAAGGGCCAATTGCATTGTTAAACTGAACACGGTAACCCAGATTTACATTTACGTTACCATTGTCGTCAACCCACGGCACCTTAAAGGTGAAAATCCTGTCGGGTTCAACAATTCTTTTGAGGATACCAGCGGTTTCAAACTGCGGATTTTCCTGCAAAACATCTTCCAGCGTTTCGAGAACTTCCCGTACTGCCTGAAGGTACTCCATTTCGCCCGGATGTTTTTTCTCCAGGTCATTCATAAACTTTTCGAGATCCATCGTTTTATTTTTTAAAATGTTAAAATGATTTTGTTAACAAAATAACATTGTTATTTTCATAACAGGGCAAAGTAAGTGCTTTAAGTTGACGTGGCAAAACAATAGCTAAAAAATTTTTTCGTGCTGTAAGGAAATGCAAGATTGCCATTTTTTTGACCCCGTTTTTGTGCTTTTCAGAGGCTATTTGACAGTGAAAGACGATATCAGTTTAAATCGTTTAATAAAGGTAATTTTGATGAACTGCTTAAATGTATCCGTGAGATCGTGGCTGTTTCGCTTGACGAATCAAAAACCGAACTTGATACTTTTATCAAAGATGGTGGTTTTGGATGGATTAATATTTCAGACTTACTGACTTCTCGCAGCTTACATTGTCGCATTTTTATTCTTTTTATTTGCTTGATCTTTTAACATTTGATTTACTTTCTTTTGTCTTGCCACAAAAGAAAGTAACAAAGAAAAAGTCAAGACTTCATGAAAATTTCCAGTTTTCTACGGTTTGGCTCATCCACGCGATACAAGCCGCGCCATCGCACAAGCCAGCCTGTGCTTCTGTATCGCTTCCAAAGGCCACCGCAATGAGCCTTCCCTTGAAAACAACGGAAATTTTCATAAGGTCATCCTGAAAATGGTTTGTTACAAATTCAGACTTCTAAACTTCCACAAAGTTCTCCAAAGCATTATTCGCAAATACACAGCAATCAATTTTGCGATACCTTATTTTCTAAGTATCTTTTTTATTGATGACCGACTAAATTGTTTATCCCCTGCGGGGAATTTAAAAAGCTATCACATTTCATTATTCTACAATACTTTATCTCTGCCAGCTGGCGGGGAATTCGCCTTAGGCGATAAAGTATTGTAGAAAAAAGTAAACCCCCGATTTAAAAATATCCGCCAGATGGTGGATT
>CAJATL010000071.1 GCA_903944895.1 uncultured Bacteroidota bacterium | reverse complement strand
AGCCAAGCGGCTCAGTCCAACTTCGTTTTATCCACCATCCCCCCTAATTTTTCTTTCCAAAATTATTTTCTGATCTCAAACTTCTTTTTCTATCTTTGAACCCCCGGTTTGGGGGGACGTTGGATAAAACGCTAAACGTTATGGCAAATTTTAGAAAACCCAATTTATCATGAATCGAATTAAAATTATATTATTATTTCCCTTTTTCATTCTTCTCTCTTGTACTGAAAGGAAAAGCCTTGAATCAAATTTTGATAATATTATTCAGATTGTAAATTATGAGAATTATTCTGTAACCAAATCAAGCTATTACTCAGAATCTGTAGGAGATGAACAATATTACTTAGAATTATATGATCAGCAAAACAAATTCGTTGACAGTTTTAGAGGATACATCGACGGAGAAGGTTCATTCAGAATTGACAGTGTTAATAAAAAAGGAATATTTGTGACATGGCCTCACTTTACAGGTGAAATTCCAGAGGAAATCGGATTCAAACGACAATTTAATGAATACAAAACTAAGTTTTCTAAATTAGGAGATTTTGTAGTGCATCATAACACGAAATGCTTTAATAGTAGTGGATTGGGACGTGACATCCTATTTGACAACTTTAAGATTATAGGTGCAGACAAAATTGAGTTTATCTATAAAGACAGCATTGTAGCAAAATTCAAAATCTGTGATTTGAACTTAAAACCGCACTTGGCTTTTGTTGAGCATAAATCAAATAATTTAAACATTGTTGGTGGTAAAGCATGTAATAATTCCTTGACCTTTCATTCAATTTTATCGACTCGCTCACCAAAATTTGATGACTCTTTGAAAAATGAAATTAAAAAACTTGCCATAACAAACGCTATAGCAAATGCGGGTTTGCGTGTTCGTTGATACATTTGAAATCTTTACATACATTTGTGCTGGCAGACAGTTGAGCAACAATCTAATCCCGCACTTGCCATAGCGTCAACCGTTATCCCCCCAACAAAATCCCCTTCCCATTTTCCGCAAACTCGAATTTAATTTTAAATATGGCATCGCAAATTCTGCAAGGTCGTTTTCAACGTGTAACATGACTTCGCAAATTCTGCAAGGTCGTTTTAAACATGTAACATGACCTCGCAAATTCTGCAAGGTCGTTTTAAATGTGTAACATGACCTCGCAAATTCTGCAAGGTCGTTTTAAACGTGTAACATGACCTCGCAAATTCTGCAAGGTCGTTTTAAATATTTGCAACCCCAAAAAAAATGTTTTCAAAATATTTTGTTTTCTGAAATAATTTGTAATTTTGAGCATCACAATTAAACTTTTATAATCATGGGAAAATTTAATGCATTTTTTGTGAATCCTTTCGATGATTTGCGCATTACCGATCTCCGCCTTAAAAACTTTACCGATGATCATATCCAGAAAATGACTGCCGCAAATACGGGCACACGATTTACTGCTTTTATTGCAGCAACGCAAACAGCGCTCGGAGCTTTTGTGCTTACGCTCATAGGCGAGGAATCGCACGTTGCAGCACGCAAATCGCGCACCGAAAACGTTACTACCATTCTAAATCAATTCAAAAAACTTGTGCGCACCAAAGAACCGGTTATCAGGGTTGCTTTCGAAAATCAGCCAACCATTATTACCGAGTTTTTCCCCAATGGCTTAACCGAGTATTCCAATGCAACTGTAGGGAACGTTGGTATATTAATGGAACGCCTTATTGGGGTTATTACAGCCCGTGCAGCGGCTTTGCCTACGGGTTTTGTTACGCAATTCAGCGATATCAAAACCCAGTTTACCACTGCACGCACCGAACAACAGGACGAAAAAGGGCATGTATCAAATGTTAAGGCCATAAGCAGTGCCGAGCGCACAAACCTTGTAAAACAGCTTTACAAAAACCTTATCAATATCGCGGTTATTTGTATAAGCAATCCTGCCGAAGGCGCAGGTATGTTTGATGAGAGTTTGCTCTATGGCAGGCATGGTAAAAAAGTTGTAGCACCTCCACCAGCTCAATAATCGGTCTGAGGATATGCATAAACAAAATCCGGGGCAGAAACGATTATTTTGTTGACCGGAGTATGGTTGTTTTTATTGCCAGATTACCGAAATTGCTCAATGATGTCCCTGTCATTACAATCACCATTATTCATTAATCAGGTTTTATACTTTCGGCTGAAGAACATAAAGATGCCGGAAAAATCAGAACTCACTAGATTGATCCTTTCAATGATGACCAAAAACCTGTTGATTCATTATTTATTACCTGAATTTATTTGCGAAGTCATGAAAATTTCCTTTACAGGGATGTGTTTTCAGCGATCGTCATCTTATTTTGCTGAGGAAAACCTTTGTTCCTGCCTGAATGTTGTACTTTGCAGATAAATCGCCATAGTTGACTGACATTTCGAGGCGGGCGTTGCCATTAATGAAACACACATTGTCGCCAACAGGCACCGAAGAATAGGTGGTACCATAAGTTATTTCAAATTCGCTGTCATCGGCTATAACACCGAACATATCTCCAACAGCAGCATTTCCCAAATCAGATTGCATGATATTTGTAACGCAGTTGCCAAAATTATCAACAAAGATAACTTCGCCTTTTGTGGTGTCGTTTTCGAAAACCGGGTTTTGAATTTCGTAAACTACCGGGCTGGTGCAGATTTCACCAAATCCGCTGAGCGGTTTATCAGATAACATCGAAAGAATGGCAAACTGGTAAAAATCCTGATACGAAAGATCAGAAGATTTCATATAAACCTTTGGATCATCGATAAAGTAATAATTTTCGGCAGGGTTGTTATTCACGGTCCACGAACAAATTCCATTGTCGGGACAAAGTACCCTTTTTCCATGGGTTTCAAAAATAATCCTTTCCGAATTGGTTCCAGGCTCAACAATCGCTGCAAAATAAGTTCCTGTGGGATAATTTTCGACGGCCTCAACCAATAAATAGGAGGCTTCTTTAATATCAAATGGTTTAGTCTGAAAATAGTGAATCTCAACATCTGGATAGGCCGCTCTGACCCCACCCATAATGTAAGTCATCATTTCTGTTGCCTGATTGTTGTCGGAGATAATTACCAGCGTTCTGTCAGGATATTTTATCACTGTTTCCTTATCGTTACAGGCAAAAGCCATGAGCAGTATGAAAAACAAACCAAATCGCTTAAGTTTAATCATTTTATTTATTTCATTATCAATTTATTAGAAAATATTTCAGGTAAAAATCTGTTAAACGGGATTTTCAGTTTTTCGCAGTAAGTAATAATTTCTTTTAATGCAGCACTTTCTTTCTGGGTTTCTAATCTTATGATTACCCATTTTTCTAACCCGGTAATCAGCACTTTCTGATCTAACGACAGGTTTTCGACAATTAAAGGAGTTGCGGGTATGTTTTTAATTTCCGAAAGCGTCATATTGTAAATCGTGTCAGTAAAATCCTCCATTCTTTCAGCGTAGTCATTTTTAAAAGAATCACTTTCAGGATATTCTCCATTGTTTTGAAACACAATTACACTGTTTTTTTCGATGTCCTTTAATTCAGAAACAGACATTGATTGTAAACCATCAATCATTTCGTTGAGATTATAATTTTTAGTTTTCATCGGTTTCACTAAAAGCAGTTATTACTATAATATTGTTTTGATTATCAAGATAAAAGACAACGGACAGAGCTTCTTCCTTTTGTCGCAAGTTATCATTAGGCTGTATGGGAACAAACCCTTTTATTATAAAACTTTCCTCAAAAGGAGGTTTTGAATTCTCGATCAGATATTTTTTTTGCCTGAACAAGGCATGGATTGCTAAAAATGAAATGTTTCGTTTTTTAAAAATAATGTTCTCAGCAATATGGTTTAAATGTTTTGGCAACCATTTAATTATAGGATTTTTAAATGCAATTTTAACATCTGACATAGAATGCGGTATTTCATGTAAAATTATAAAAAGAATGAAAACCAATTCATTTGAAACGAATATTTCTGAAGAATTTTCAGGGTTTCGTACTATGTATCGCCCTGAACATCTTCACCAAAGATTTTCTGAACTTTGATTTTATCAATAATCAGGCGGCGGCGCAGCAAATCGAGGTCACGGAATTTTTTTTCGTCCCGGGTATGTTCCAGGAAAAAAATGGTGATATTTTCGTCGTAAATCATCTCATCAAAATCGAAAATATTAACTTCGATGGTCAGCGTGTGGAGATTAAGGGTTGGCCTCACGCCGATGTTGCTCATTCCTTTATACAATTTTCCGTTCCATTCCACCAGAACGGCGTAAACGCCGTTGACCGGGATAAGCTTGTCGGGATGGTCGGGTCTGATATTGGCCGTTGGAAAACCGAGCGTACGCCCGATCTGGTTTCCCCGCACCACGATTCCCGAAATCGAATAATGATATCCCAAAAATTCGCTCACCTCCTTCATGTTACCACGTTTGATGGCATCCCTGATTTTGGTGCTGCTCACGGCAATATGTTTGATGTCCTGCATGCCAACCTGCCCAACAGCAAAATTGTATTTCGCGCCCATCTCCATCAAAAAATCAATATTTCCCTGTCGGTCGCGGCCAAAATGATGGTCGTAGCCAATGATAATTTTCACAGGTTTGAGTGGCTCGACTATATATTTTCTCAGAAATTCTTCGGAGGTATTTTGAGCAAATTCCCGGGTAAATCCGATGATGATAAAATGATCGACGCCACATTTTTCGAGTATCCTGATTTTTTCTTCCCGCGTAATGATGATCCGCAGGTCGAAGCCCGGCTGTAAAACCTGGCGTGGGTGCGGTTCAAAAGTTATGACAACGCTTTCGCCGTTCATGGCTTTTGCGGTGCTAACCAGTTCGTTGATCACTTTTTGATGGCCAATGTGAACCCCATCGAAAGTGCCCACCGTTACCACGGGATTTTGAATTTGTCCGATTTCGCTGATATGGTTGTAAATCCTCACTTTTTTCCTGGTCGTTTTTGATGATGAAATCAGACTCTTAAACCATTTTCTTTTCGATAAGATATTCAGCAATCTGAACGGCGTTGGTGGCCGCGCCTTTTAGCAGATTGTCGCTGACAACCCACAAGTTCAGGGTTTTTGGTTGGGAAAAATCCCTGCGGATGCGGCCTACAAAAACCTCATCTTTACCTTCGGCAAATCTGGGCATGGGATAAATATTGGCAGCAGGATTATCCTGAACAACAACTCCAGGCATCTGGCTGAGTAAAGTTTTTACTTCTTCAATATCAAAATCATTAAAAAACTCAACATTTACCGACTCCGAATGGCCGCCATAAACCGGGACACGCACAACTGTGGCCGTTATCAGGAGCGATTGATCGCCCAGGATTTTTCGGGATTCGTTTACCAGTTTTTCTTCTTCGGTGGTATAGCCGTTTTCTTCAAAAGTGCCACCATGCGGGATTACATTTAAATCGATGGGATGCGGATAGGCCATTTCGCCGGAAATTCCCTCGCGTTCGTTTTTAAGCTGGACGATGCCTTTAACCCCAGTGCCTGTGACCGACTGATAAGTTGAAACCACCATCCGCCTGATTTTGTATTTCCGGTGAAGCGGCGCTAATGCCAACACAAGTTCGATGGTTGAGCAGTTTGGATTGGCAATGATCTTATCAGTTTTGGTTAAAATATGCCCGTTTATTTCGGGAACAATGAGCGGAATATGATCAAACATCCGCCAAGCCGAGGAGTTATCAATCACAAAAGTACCAACTTCGGCAAACTTTTCGGCCCACATTTTCGAAGTAGAACCTCCAGCCGAAAAAAGAGCAATTTGTGGCCGTTGCCTGATTGCTTCATCCATCGAAACAATTTCGATTTCGCGGTTTTTATACACAATTTTCTTTCCTACCGAACGCTCTGAAGCCACTGGAATTAAAGCATCCATCAATATTTTCCGTTCTTCCAGAACTTTTATCATGGCCTGTCCAACAAGCCCTGTAGCGCCAACTACTGCAATTTTCATTTACTGAATTTTTAATTTGGGCAAAAATAGTACATTTACCTGTTTTTAGGTTCCCTTTAAATTATTTTGAAATGAAGAAATTTGTTTGCTTCCTCATTTTGCTGCCAGCCTTTTGCATGGCACAAATTACCGACAATTTCGGTGATGGTAATTTTACCTCAAATCCTGAATGGACTGGCGATGTAAGCCAGTTTACTGTAAATCCCGAATTTCAGTTGCAGCTAAACTCAGCAGGTGAGGCTGTTTCGCAGCTCTCCACAGTAAATTCGGTTAGCGGAGAAACAGAATGGCGCTTTTGGATAAAACTTGCATTCAGTCCTTCGGGGAATAATTTTGCGCGGGTTTATTTATCCAGCAACATTGCCGATTTGAAAAGCCCGCTGAACGGCTATTTCCTGCAATTTGGCGAAGGAGGCAGCGCCGATGCAATCGAATTATTCAGGCAGGAACAAACCACAATTACGTCGGTTTGCCGCGGCCCTGACGGGATGATTGCCGCCGGTTTTGAATTGGGAATTAAAGTCAGGCACGGGCAGGACGGCAACTGGGAAATCCAGGTTGACGAAACCGGCGTTGGCGCTTATCAAACCATTGCCTCCGGATTCGACAATACGATAAATTCTTCGGGATTTCTGGGCGTTTACTGCAAATATACCGCGAGTAACAGCACCAGGTTTTACTTTGACGATTTTTATGCCGGCCCTTTTGTTTTTGACACCGAGGCACCGGAAATTTCGAAAGTCGAAGTGATCGATCCCCAAACCCTTGATGTTTATTTTACCGAAGCTGTTACCGAAATTTCCTGCCAAAACATCAAGAATTATTTGGTAAACAACAACATCGAATATCCTGTTACGGCAAGCCGGGATTTGTCGGTTTTTTCGCTGGTGCATCTCACCTTCGACAGGTCTTTTCAAAACGGCGTCACCAATATCATCACGATCAGCAACATTGCTGACCTTGCTGGTAATGTTTCAGGTGCGATGACTGCAGATTTTTTGTGGTTTACACCGGCAGTTTTCGATATCCAGATCAACGAAATCATGGCCGATCCAAGCCCTGTGGTGAGTCTTCCTGATTTTGAATATCTCGAGCTTTTTAATCGTTCACAAATGCCTTTAAATTTAGAAGGTTGGAAAATCATCATTGGAACCACCGAAAAAGTGTTTGAAGATGTGATTATACAGCCCGGAAGTTTCTTGATTGTTGGCGATGAAGATGCTGCCACAGGTTTTACTTTTTTTGGCCCATTTTACGGATTTTCGAGTTTTGCCTTAACCAATGCCGGGCAATTACTTGTTTTGAAAAACACTGAAGATGCTGTGATTTCAACGATAAGATATTCGGACGAATGGTACGGCGATCCTGTTAAAATTGACGGAGGCTGGTCGCTCGAGCAGATTGACCCAGAAAATCCCTGTGGCGGAGCATCAAACTGGAAGGCTTCAGTGAATCCTTCGGGGGGCACGCCAGGACAACAAAACTCGGTATCTGGTGCCAATCCCGACGTAACTACACCGACGTTAAGCCGCGCCATCAGCCCATCGGAAGGCCAGCTTCAGCTATTTTTCACCGAACCCATGGATAGCACCGGGCTTTCAAATCCGCAAACTTACCTGATCGATCATGGAATCGGGAACCCGCTTACTGCAAAAGCTGTAGCTCCGGATTATGCGTCGGTGATGGTTTCGATGGCTTTCCCGTTTGAAACCGGCATCATTTATAAAATTTCGCTTACCGGCGATGTTACCGACTGTGCCGGAAATCCTGCCGATAAAAACCATAGTGTCGAATTTGGGATTTCCGAACCTGCCCTTGGCGGGGATTTGGTGATTAATGAGGTTTTATTTAACCCGAAAGATGATTTTGTTACCGGCGTTGATTTTGTGGAAATCTATAACCGCTCATCAAAAATCGTTAACCTCGGCGACCTGGTTCTGGCCACCGAAGACGACTTAACCGGCGAAATTGCCTCTGTAAAAAATATTTCAGCCGAGGGTTTTTTGCTTTTTCCGGAGGCATACCTTGTTTTGTCAATCAATCCGGACATTGTAAAGCAGCAGTATTTTACCACAAATCCCGATGGTTTTATTAAAATGGAGTCGCTACCTTCCTATAATAATGATGCAGGGGTTGTAATTTTGGCTACAAAAGGCCTCGAAATTATCGATCGTTTTGTTTATGAGGAGGCGATGCATTTTCCTTTGCTGAATTCCTTTGACGGCGTTTCGCTGGAGCGGATCAATTTCGACCGCCCTTCCGAAGATCTCACCAACTGGCATTCGGCTGCCGAAGACGTTGGGTTTGCCACGCCGGGCTATAAAAATTCACAGTTCAGCGAAGTTGTCGTTATCGACGATCCAATTACCATCGACCCTGAAGTTTTTTCGCCCGACAACGATGGAACCGACGATTTCCTGAATATTTCCTATCGTTTCGAATCATCCGGAAATATGCTGAACATCACCATTTTTGATTCGCGCGGCAGGTTGATCCGCAATCTTGTAAATAACGGAATGCCCGGAACTGAAGGAGTTTTTACCTGGGATGGCATCGGCGACGACAACCAAAAAGCCCCCATCGGCATGTATATTGTTTTTATCGAGATTTTCGATTTGGAAGGCGGGAACAAAAAGTACAAGAAAACGGCTGTGGTGGGAGGAAAGCTTTAAATCTCAAATTTCAAGTTACCAGTCGCCAGTCGCCAGTTGGTCAATCATAAATCATAACTCACAAATCACAAATCACAAATTCAACAAACTTTCCCTAAAAAATATAGATTGAAAACACTTTACATCCACGGTTTCGACAGCTTTCCTGTTCCCGAAAAAATTGAAATCCTCCGAAATGCAGGCCTTGAGGTTATTGCCCCGCTCATTGATTGGCGCAACCATCCTGACGTTTACCAGTTTTTGAAAAATGTCGTAATCACCGAAAACATTCAATTCCTGGTTGGCAGCTCGCTAGGAGGTTTTGCTGCTTTCTGGCTTGCCGAAGATCTGGGTTTGCCCTGCCTGCTTTTCAACCCGGCCATGAGTTTTGGCGATTTGTTTAAAAAGCATCTGCCCGAAATATCAAACCGCCTTTGCACCGCCCGATTCGTGGTCATTGGAGCAAAAGACGAAACGGTAAATCCAGCCGAAAACAGAAAGTTTTTCGAAAATCTAAACCCCGAAAATTGCCATCAGCGTGTGATTATCTGTGAATGGCTTCAACACCAGATCGATTTTACGACTTTTGAAGAGATGGTGGGGTGGGCGTTGAAGGGCTATGAAAATTTTGGAAAAATGAGTTGAGTAAGATTGGATACAAATATCAAGCTAAAAAACTTCCAACGATTATTCCTATTTCAGTTCAATCCCGGCAAGCGTACTTTCAAAAACTTTCAGGATGTTTTCGTCAACCTGCCCAAATAAGACAATTCCTGATGCGCCATTTTTTAAAGCTGTTTTGATGCCTTGCTGCAGTTGGTCGTCCGAATCGAAATCCGGCAGGAACAAACCTGCGTAAAGTGGAAATCGGTCGCATAAAAAGTGCACACCCTCAGCAACTGCATCGCCTATCCAGCTTACCTGCTCTTTGTAAAAACCATGGTAAATCATCGGGCAAACGCCATCAAGGTTCCAGTTGGTCCAATCCTGGCGCACGATGCGGCGTGCCACTTCCGGCGTTGGAAAGACAGCGGCTGTAATGGTTTTCTTTTTTTGATGGGCAACTTCTGCCAGGGCGTTTACAATATCAGTAATCCTGTCGTACCTGAATTTGCGCCACGAAAGGCTTTGGTCCGGAAATTCGATATCCAGTGGATCAATCCCATTTTCGGCTTTGTAACGCTCCCGACAGGTTTCGCAATAGCAAAAATCATATTCCGGCAATTCGCGGGTTTGCTCGATTCCGTAATTTTTCCACAAATTTACCGGCAGGATTACATCGCAATAGCGCACATAATCCAGGTGGATGCCGTCGATGTAATCCTTGTCGAGGGTGGTGGCAACCTGTTTTTTGAGATATTCCAAAACTTCCGGCTTCGATGGACATAGCCAGCGGTAATAATTCACATAAGGCGGGTGCGTTGCGCAGGATTGGCCGTTGCGGCTTACGGCAAACCAATCGGGATGGCTTTTCAGCAATTCTTCTTCATTACGATTCATCGTCCAGATCCACCTGTGCGTTTCCAGTCCAGCGCTTTTGGCCATTTTGAAATGCTTTTCGCTATCACTTTCAAAAAAAACTCCCCTGATTCCTGCCTCGTAAAAACGGGCATATTTAGCTTTCAACACATCTTCATGTTCCAGAATATTTGGGCTTTCCCAAACCCAATGTTTTAGGGATGCCGATTTTGTGATTTCAGGAACCGAAGCTCCCATCGCCTGCCGAAAACCGAATAATCCGACGCCTGACAGCAGCGAAGATTTTATAAAATCCCGTTTTTTCATGGTTTAACAGTTTTAATCTTTTCTGATAAAAAACCCTCTTCATTGATTGTGAAAACCTTTCCGTCACTGGTTTTCAGGAGTGCTGTGAATTGCATTTCGGTGGCAAACATCTCCAGTTTTGCAGTGTTTCCTGTTGCATCCGAGACGCTCTCCGGCAACGAAAGCAAAGATAAAGAAGTAGCGTAATTATCAAAAGCCAGCATGAAATCCTGCTGTTTATAATAAACCAGCCAGAGTTGCTTTTTCAGTTCTTCGTAAGGAGGTTGCCGAAATGCTTCTTGCCCGATATTCACCGATCGTTGCGAAAATTGCAGCATTCCCCATCTTTCGGGTAGGTGCAGGTTGATAACCCCGGTTGGGTTCCAGACCCAGTTATTTTCGCTGAGAAAAAGTCCGGTGTTTTTGTCTTTCCTTTTTTGATATTTTCCTTCTAAAACATCGGTCTGCCATTGAACGCGCGAGAAGTTGGCTTTCCAGGTTTCTCCGTCAACCGGAACCTGACTTTTCAATCCCAGTTTCAACGATTCAAAAGGAATGGCCATTTCGATGGTCCATTTCTGATCGGTGTCAGCAGGATTATTCAGTGTTCCGGAAATTGAAACAGCGGAAGTAAAATCGGGGGCATCCCAGGTGAGGAGCGGGATTCCTCCGTCGCGATAAGGCTTTGTGAGAAAAAGATCGAACAAGGTATTTGCGGCATTCAGCTCAAATTCGAAATAATCGTAAGCATTGCCGTCGGGATCCAGAAAGATTTCAAAATCATTTTCATGATAAACAATCTGGTCATGCTCGTCAAAATAAGCCCAGATGTGAGGTTCTTCCAGTTCGGCAAGAATGAACAGGTTATCCTGATCCCACAGCATTTTTATCCGGGTACGAAATTCGGGTACAGGTTTTTTACTCCCTTCGATATCCATAAAATCCGAAGTCCATGCGGCATTTCGCCAGGAAATTTCATCAGGTTTGCCATCAACTACAATTTCATCATTGTTTTGATAAACCACATAATGCTTCACCGGTAACGACAGAAACTCCTCATAGTTCCACAAACTCTGAGCGCTCAAATAAGGGGAAAGCAGACCAACCAAGATTACCGCCAACCAAAATTTAATCATTCGCAAACTTGTCATTAACAAAAAACCTAATTTTTATCTGCCTCAAAAATAGGAACATTTTCTATCTGTTGCAGAAATCAATCATAGAATGATGTTGATTCTATCGTTTTGGAAGCCTTGGAACTTCGGTTTGCCAAAAAGGTTTCACCTTTTAAAAAGGAGAAACCTTTAATATGCCAACGGAAGTGCCGCGAATATTGGCAACATTCACGGCAAAACATGAAAAAACCCGCTGTCGATCAATGATAAACAGCGGGTTGAAATTTTTCTGGTTGCCCGACCAGGGCTCGAACCTGGACTCTTCTGAACCAAAATCAGACGTGTTGCCAATTACACCATCAGGCAATCATTCCCTGAATTGGGAGCGCAAAAATAGTACTTTTTTTATATTCAAAAAAAATAATTTTCAAATTTTAGCGCTGTGTATTGGCTTCAGAGATTTGAGTTTTTCTTACAACTATTGAAATCTTATTGGGTTAGACTTGAAATTTTCTGTCCGATGCAACAAAAATTCTTAATTTCGCACGCGTTTTAAAAGTATATTCAAAATCATTGAATTAATGAAAAATTACCGGATTCTTAACAACCTTACAGGATGGGTTGTTTGGTTTATCGCAACCATCGTTTATCTGCTGACCATTGAGCCAACTGCCAGTTGGTGGGATTGCGGCGAATACATCGCAACAGCTTACAAATTACAGGTTGGCCATCCTCCTGGAGCACCGTTTTTCCAGTTGCTTGGCAGGATTTTTTCGTTGTTTGCTTTTGGAGATGTTTCAAATGTTGCGCTGATGATCAACATCATGTCGGCACTTTCGAGCAGTTTCACCATTTTATTTCTGTTTTGGAGCATCACCATTTTTGCTAAAAAAGCAGCTTTGATGAATGGTGGCGAAATGACAGATGCAAAAATGTTCGCTGTTTTTGGAAGCGGCATCGTTGGTGCACTGGCTTACACTTTTAGTGATTCATTCTGGTTTTCAGCAGTCGAAGGCGAGGTTTACGCGATGTCGTCGTTTTTTACGGCCATCGTTTTATGGGCCATTCTTCGCTGGGAAGAGGTTGCCGAGGAGCAACATTCGTCACGCTGGCTCATTCTGATCGCTTATCTGGTGGGTTTATCCGTTGGTGTTCACCTGCTCAATCTGCTGGCCATCCCGGCCATCGCTTTTGTGTACTATTTTAAAAAGTACAAACCTACTACAAAAGGTATGCTGCTCACTGGAGGAATCTCCATATTTGTTCTGGCCATTATCATGTTTGGAATTATCCCTGAAGTGGTCAGCCTCTTTGCACATACCGAGCTGCTTTTTGTGAATGGAATCGGTTTGCCTTTTAATTCAGGTACAATTTTCCTGGTCTTGCTGTTTATTGCAACAGTAATTTTTGGCATCAGGGCAACGCACGAAGACAACCCTATGGTCACTAAACTGGCATTGATTTTTAGCGGCATTCTTTATCTGCTGATTTTAACCGAAAGTACTTCCGCTGGAAGCTTTTTTATCAGATTCCTCGTTGGAGCTGCTGCAGGATATGGAATTTATTCGTTCCGTCTTCAGAGGGCTCAGATTAACAATGTTATCTTAAGCCTGGTGTTTATCCTTATCGGATATTCATCTTTCCTGATCATTGTTATCCGCGCCAACACCAATACGCCGATTAACGAAAACAGTCCCGAAGATGCCGTTAGCCTTTTATCGTACCTTAACCGTGAGCAATACGGCGACTGGCCAATTTTTATGGGACAATATTACAATTCACCGGTTTCGGATTATGGCGACGGAAACCCGGTTTACATGCGTAATGATGAAAAAGGCAAATATGTAATCGTTGACGACCGAAAAGGTATTGTCCCGGTTTATGATAAGAATTTTACCACGATTTTCCCGCGTATGTGGAGCAATCAGAAATCTCTCCACATCAAAGAATACAAACGCTGGGGCGATGTTCAGGGACGTCCGATGAAATACACAAAACCCGACGGAACCACCGAAAACATTCCTAAACCGACGTTTGGCGAAAACCTCCAGTATTTTTTCAAGTATCAGTTGGGGCACATGTATTTCAGGTATTTCATGTGGAATTATTCCGGCCGGCAAAACGACATCCAGGGCCATGGTGAAGTTGAAAACGGGAACTGGATAACCGGATTTAGTGGTGTTGATTCGGCGCGCCTTGGTAATCAAAGCGAACTGCCTCCTTCGATGCAGAATGAAGCCAACAACAAGTTTTATCTTTTACCACTGATACTTGGCCTTATCGGACTTTTCTTCCATCTTAACCGCGATTATAAAAATGCGATGGTTGTTGGTTTAATGTTTCTGATGACGGGAATTGCAATCGTTGTTTATTTAAATCAATACCCGTATCAGCCCAGAGAAAGGGATTATGCTTATGCTGGCTCCACTTACGCCTTTGCGATGTGGATTGGTTTGGGCGTTTTTGCGCTTTTTAATTTTTTAAGCAAGTACCTCAATCCAAAAATGTCAGCAATTGCAGTAACAGCCGCAACTCTGATATTGGTGCCCGGCATCATGGCTTCCGAAGGATGGGATGATCACGACCGCTCCGGAAAATATGCGGCACGCGATTTTGCAATAAATTATCTCGAATCGTGCGAGCCTAACGCCATTTTGTTTACAAATGGTGATAACGACACATTCCCGCTCTGGTACGTGCAGGAAGTGGAAGGCATCAGAACAGATGTGAGGGTTGTAAACTATATGCTTGCCTCCGGTGAGTGGTACATTCATCAGATGATGCGCAAAATTTACGATTCCGATCCTTTGCCGTTTACACTTTCCGAAAAACAGTACGACAAAGGTTCAAACAATTATGTTCCTTTTTATGAACGTGGCGGACTGGAAGGTGCTACCGAACTGTCGGATGTGATCAACTTTATCGCCAGCGAAGATAGCCGCACCAAGTTGCCGCTCAACGATGGAAGTTCGATAAATTATTCGCCTACCAAAAATCTCAAACTCACCATTAATAAGGAGTATTTATTGAGAAACGGGCTTGTCAGGCGCGATTTGGCCGATCGTATTGTTCCTGAAATTTCATGGCAGGTTAAGCAGAATTATCTCTATAAAAATGATTTGATGCTGCTCGATTTTATCGCAACAAACAACTGGAAACGGCCTGTTTATTTCACAAGTCCTTCGGCTATCGAAAACGTAATGAATGTTGATAAATATTGCCATCTCGAAGGTATCGTTTACAGATTTTTACCGGTGGTTGCCGAAAACTATATCGAAGGTCTTGGTGGCGTCGACAGCAAAGGTTCGTTTGAATTGCTTGTAAACAAAGCCAAATGGGGAAATCTTGATGCACCGGACACCTACATCGATCCTGAGAGCCGCCGCAACTCGGTGATGCCTAAACAAAACTACATGCGTCTTGCCCAGACACTGATTGACGAAAAGAAAATGGATTCGGCAGTCAGGGTTCTTGATGCCTGTCAGAAATTTTTCCCGAACAACAAAATGATTTACGACATCTACATGATGCCGATTGTTGAAGCTTACTATCAGGCCGGAGCAGCGCAAAAAGGCAATGAAGTTTCTGAAATTCTGTTTGGCAATTTTGAAGCCGACCTTGATTATTACAGCAAACTCGGCAGCTACCATAAAAAATATTACGATCAGGATATTCAGCGTGCCTTTGCGGTATTGCAGCAGTTATCGATGCTTGCAAAACGCTACAAACAAACGGATTTATCAATGAAAATTGACACCTACGTAAATATGCAAATCGAGAAGTTCTAAAAGAATTTTGCTACTGAAGTGTATGAAAATGACACCTGATCTGATTGGATTTTCAGATTTGGTGTCATTTTTTATTTGGACGGCTTTCGATATAGGTTTCAGCTTTCTGCTTTCCAAAAATGATAACGAAACCAACGATGATAAAAGGAATACTCAATAATTGCCCCATATTAAGGGCCATCGAATTTTCGAAAGCAACCTGTGGTTCTTTAAGAAATTCGATGAAAAACCTTACTGCGAAGAGCAAAACCAAAAAGGAACCGAAAATGAGTCCTGGTCTGGGTTTTCCGTTGGTTTTCCAATAATACCAATACAAAACAAAAAATAATGCAAGGTAGCACAGCGCTTCATAAATCTGGGTTGGATGCCGTGGAATAAGGTCGGAAGAGGTAAAAACAAAAGCCCAGGGCACTGTGGTAGGCTCGCCGAAAATTTCGGAGTTCATCAGGTTGCCGATTCTGATAAAAAATCCAGCCAAAGCAACCACAATTACAATCCTGTCGAGAGTCCAATAATAGGTCCTGTTATTTTTCTTACAGAAAAACCATAACGCAGCCAAAATCCCTATTGCAGCGCCATGTGAGGCTAATCCGCCATTCCAGATTTTGAAGATTTCGAGCGGATCCTGAAAATAAAGCGCTGGTTCGTAAAACAAAACATGGCCTAACCTTGCGCCGACAACTGTTGCCAGAACCATGTAAGTGGCTAGTTCGTCGAGGAGTTTGATGGGAAGGTTTTCGTGTTTGAAAAACTTGGTCATAATAAGATAGCCAAAGAAAAAACCACTGGCAAACAGTAAACCATACCATCTTACCGGAAACCAGGTTCCCGGAAATAGTTCCGGGCTTACGCTCCATTGAATATAATTTATTATCATCTTAAAAAAATTTTGGCAAAGATAGCAAAATTGAAGTGCCTAAAGTTAGGAGTACTTAAAGTGCCTAAAGTAAGGTCAGTGAAAAGTGAGAAATGAAAAGTGGAAAAGTGGAAAGTGAAGACTGGCTGACGGAAACACCAGATAGCTATCGAAATTGAACAATGCCAGGTCTTCTATTTCACCAGGCCCAGTCCTTCTTTGGCAGAATCATCGTCTGGTTTGATGAGCAACACTTTTTTAAAGAGGATTTCGGCTTCACGAAGTTTGCCGGTTTTTAAATTTGTCCAGGCAAACAAAACCATCGATTCATAATCGAAAGGATAAAGATTGACCACTTTTTCGAGGTATTTTAATGCGGTCTGGAAATCGCCGGAATTATAAAAAATCAGGCCGAGACGATAATTTGCAAGGGTGTTTTGTGGGTCAATTTTGATGATTTCGAAATATTGGGTTTTTACCAAAGCCCAGTTGCCGGCTGCTGCCAGAGGGTAAACGTATCCAAATTTTGCTTCGATGGCAAAAGGTTTTAGCGAAATTGCTTTCAGGTAGTACGATGACGATTCGGTGAACTGCCCCTGCAGATAATTGAGCCAGCCCAGACGCAGGTTAATTTCGTACGAATCGGCCAGGTAAACTTTTTTTAGCTCTTCGATAGCCCTGGCGTAGCTTCCTTGAGTTTCGTAATCATAACTTTTTGAAAATGCCTGTTGGGTGGCCTCAAAAGTTTGTCCAAAAATTGGACTAGTCCCGACGATTACAAGCAAAACCAATACTGTGGTTGCTCTTCTGATTTTCCTTAAAATTTCCATTTTATACCTCCGATTATTGAATGAAAAGGATATTGTGTTTTTGTGATTGTAAAATTTTCGAAATCTGTATAAACCAGCGTGCCGTTTTCGCGTTCGAGATAACGATAGCGCAGCGAAATTTCGAGGTGTTTCGGGGCGGCATAAATTAAAACGGCCTCATATTTATTATTAATTTCTTCGGGGGCATTGTAAATTACAAAGGCGTTTTTTTCGGCATAATTCTGAAGCTGACCAATGGTGATATTACCTTCAAGCCAAATATTTTTAAAAATCCTGCCACCGATTTCCTGAGTAAAAATGGTGCGATTGCCCTCGTTATCCCAAAAATTCAGGATTCCGGTGGTTCCGTAAAAATTGATATTCCCGAAAGGATAATAAACAAACGATGCCCCCAACTGGCTCACGGTATCATTATCCAAACGGCCATAAGTTCCGCTGACATTAAGGCTTCCAAAAGTAAATTCTTTCATAACCCCCAACGAAAGCACATAGTCATCTTCGGAAACTGCAACCGTATCGAAAGTTAAGTTCCCGATCTGATCATAAGAAGCGTCGCGGCGGTCGTATCCGATCCACAAAAAATGAGCTGCTCCGGTAATTTTAAAGCCTTTTGGCAGCACATATTCGATGTTGGCGTAATAATCATCCTGCCTGGCAATCCTTTTAAAAGGTTTGTATTGCTCCTGAAAATCCCTGATATTCTGCTGAGCCGTCGCATTCAACTGGCCATAACCCTGGTAAATACTGAGGTTTGGAAGAATATTCAGCCTTATTCCGCCATGAAAATAATTATAACCTTTAAAATAGGTGGTCGAACTGTAAATAGTGTCGGCAGCAGTGGGGTTTTTCCAATTGTCTTCGAGGGTCGAAATATTTGAAACGGCCGGACCTCCTTCAAAATAAATTTCATCCAGGAATAACGATTTTTTAATTCCCATTTTGGCTTTTGTAGCTTCGTTTAAAAGTGGGGTAATTCTTTTTGAATCGCTTTTTCTTCCTGAAAACAGGTAACTATAATACAAATACCAGGCAGCAACCTGGTCTTCGGGGTAAATTTTTATGGCGTTTTCGAAATGTGGGATAGCGTGGCGGTAGTTCTGCTGTTCGTAGCGCGCAATGCCGAGGCGCATACGCAGATAATAAAAATCGATCCCGTTTTTGATGGCGGCTTCACCAACTTCGATTAATTCGCTCCATTGTTGCTTTTCGTACAAAGCAAACGTGATGCTATCGGTTTTTGCAAATTCAGGAAATTCCTGCGAGAATGCTATTTCAGGATTTAAAAGGAATATCACAAAACCCATCAGGCATAAGTAATTCAGGCCTGGGAAAACAAATTTTCTGCCAAATATTTTTTTAAGGATTTCTATCACGATTCAATTTCCCGGGCTAAGATGTGTAAACCTTCCGTTTTAACGTCAAACCTCCTGATGCGGGGGCCGTCAATAAACAATTCAAAATCATATTTTTGGCGGGTTCTTCCTGAAACCTTCATGGTAGCCAGCGATTGCATCAAAATTGTGCTTGTCGAAAGGTCGTCTTCCATTTTCAGGTAGTTCATCCGATAATCAGCTTTGATAAAAATATGAAAAGGAGCCATAAAATCCTGCCAGAACATCATCAGATTGTTGCCCACCACTGCCAGGGGATAGCTGTCGGTTATGATCAGATTTTTATAAAACCCGAGCGACATTTTGTAAGCGCCAAGGTAAAAATAAAATAACAGCGATTTCCTGTTTCCTTCAAAATGGCTGAAATAAAACAAGGTTCCATCATTCCGGAACCAGGCCTTTGATCCCGATTTGCTGCACTCGATAAAGGTGTTTTTAACGATGTCGATTTTGATTTCCCATTTTACCAGCTCTTTTGGTCCACCGTTAGTTTCGACCTCGAAAAGCACCGACTGGCCGGGGATAAAATTAAATGCCTTAAAAAGGGAGTCGTTTTTTGCGATGTTGTTGATCAGTTCATCTTTCCCGGGACGGCTAAACGTTTTGAGTTCAAAGCCTTCGTCAGTTTTAAGAATATACTTTGCCAGTGGATAATCGATGGTTTTTGAACCAATAAACGGATCGGATTGTAGCTGGAAATGGATGTGCGGATAAGGCGAACGCCCCGAATTTCCACTGTAGGCAACAATTTCGCCCCGATTTACCCAACCACCTTTAACAACCTTGATGGTGCCTTTTTTGAGATGGCTCAGCTTGCAGTAAAGTTTTTCGTCGTGTTTGATAATGACGGTATTTCCCCAGTTTCGGTCAAAGTCAATCTGCCCGATGACGTTATCTTCGATCCCATCCTGTATTTCCTGAATAAAACCATCGGCTGGCGCGGTTACCGGCTTGTTGTAGCAATAATAATCTTCGACAGTATTTCCAAGGTTTTTATACTTTTCGCCATCATCGCCAAGCATCTCAAAATCCCAGGCATGTTGCCACTCTTCGCGATGAGTCAGCGTGCCGTTATGCCCCTGCGACACCGTCCAGTCGCCCAGGAACGGCAGAATTACAGCCGTATTTACGTTAACATCAAAACGGGTTTTATAATTGGTTTGGGAATAAAGATTTATCTCCGGCGAGAATTGCTGATAAACCACCAACTCCGGTTTTTCGAAGTTCCGCTCTCTGAATTTTAAAATGTAAAGAAAAAGCACCACCACAACATTAAATGCCAGCGAGTAAATGGACAGTTGCAGCGGCATAAAAAATGCCGTTGACGAAGTAATGATGATCGAAATGATGGGCGTGAGCAAAATTACCCATAGAAATGAGTATTTTGATGGAACAACAAAAAACCCTCCGATGGCAATGGCTGTCAGGATAAAGTTAAAACCGATGTACCCGTAAGTCAGTTCATAAATATTGGCTCCGATGAGCATGTAATAAAAATAGGCGGTAAAAAACCCGATTAACGAAAGCAGAAAGGCAATCCGCGAATAAATCAGCAAGCCAACAGCGACGATAATTCCTGCAAACAGGGTGTATTGGAAAAATATCGCGCCAAGCGACCTGAAATAAATAATAACGGCTTCATAAAAAGGAAGGCTGCTGAACCAGTGATAGACATCAACAAGCGGAATACCCCCAAAAAAATAGAGGTCGTTAATCATAAAAAGGCCTCGCTCGCTCAGATGTATTTCCGAAAATTGCCTTGTTGCCAGGCTCACCATCCAGATTCCAAACAGGAAAGGCCAGCTTAGGTACGGCAAATAATATTTTCCTAATACGCCTTCAAACCAAACGGTAAGAAAAAGTGTGAAGAGCGCCGCAAAAACCAAAACCAACAGGAATGAAATGCCTGGCTGGTATGAAATCCCTATTCCCAGCCCAACCAGTAAAGCATTAAATCCGTAATATCCATGCGCAATTTTGCTTTTATTAAATCCGATAAATTGTGCAGCAAGGTTTGCTGTAATTACCGAAATCAAACCGCTGATACCGGCGATCCAATCGAAAAAGGTGATAAATAGCAGGATTGATGCAAAAACTTTGTGCATCGAAAAAAAGATCATGGAATAACTGTTAAGAATTCCATCAACAAATGTAGTATGCTGCTTTTCGGGTATGCCGGACATCCTGGTTATTTAACGTTTGCTATAAAAAATATTTTGATTTTCGATTTTCGATTTATGATTTATGATTGAATGTCGTTTAGTTAAGGATTGGAACGCTGATTTTCGCTGATGCAAGCATCGCTGATTTTCGCTGATTTCTTGTAACATAAGCAGTTTTAATCCGCGTCCGCCAACTGGCGGATCCGTTTGATCCGCGTTCCATTTTATATTTGTTAACTAAACGGCATTGATTTATGATTTCATAAAATCCTAAATCCTAAATCTAAAATCATAGATTATTATCCTTTGATAGAAAGCCTGACAGCCCTCCAGATAGCGGGCTGTCAGGTTTCGGTTTAATTATAACTCAAATTTTTTGAGATAATCGGGCATATTTTCAAATTTATTGAACGAATCCATGGTTTCGGCTTCACGGATAATGTGAACCTTTTCGTCCAGGCCTATCAGAACAATCCGCGGCCTGAGTGTGATAAACTGCATCCACTGGGTCATGTTGTATGCACCCACAGTGTGGATTACAAAATGGTCGCCTTTGTTCAAAAGTGGTAAGACGGCGCTTTCGCGAATAACGTCGATATTCATGCAAAGCGGTCCGAATACCGTTGTTTCTTCGTTGAAATGGGTAAAATCCTGTGCTGGAGTAATCTTATGATCGTACCAGAAAGAGGTAAACAGCAGGTTTACACCGATGTCGATAATGGTGCTTCGTTTTCCTTTTGACGAACGTTTATTCGAGATTACTGTTCCAAGCAGGAAGCCGGCGTCGTCAACAAGAGCGCGGCCAGTTTCGAGGATGAGCAAAGGAAGTGCGTCGGGCGAAAACTCAGCATTGAGCAAAGCCGAGGCAATTTCTTCGGCGAAATCATCAAAAACCGGGTTGGTGTCATTTCCTGGGAGGTAGGCGCCTTTGAGTGTATTTTTTGACGGAAAGCCACCACCAAGGTCGATGTATTTGACTTCGTGGTTGTATTTCCGTTTCAGTCCGAGGGCAAGGTCGGCAAGTTTGCGGGCAGCCACCCCGTAAGCTTTCGCGCTGAGCATAAAAGTGCCGATGTGTGTGTGAAGGCCGATCAGATCCATCTTTCCGGATGCCATAATTTTGTTGAGCGCATCCCAGGCCTGACCGTTTTCGTAGTTAAAACCAAAGCGATCCCACATTGGGTAAACGCCGGTATCCATGTTTACACGGATGGCAACGCGCGGGCGTTTTTTGATGGTTTCGGTGAGTTCGACGATGGTGTAAAGTTCGTCGAGGTGGTCGATGTGAATGAGTGATTCGTTTTGAATGGCTTTTGTTAAATCTGCGATAGTCTTGTCTGGTCCGTTAAAAATTATCCGTTTTCCGGGAACGCCGTTTTTGATGGCTTTATCGTATTCAAAACCCGAAACAACCTCGGCCCACGAGCCTTCCTGGTGGTAAATATTACAAACTGCGTCCATGTAATTGGTCTTGTACGACCATGCAAACTGAACTTTCGGGTACCTGGTGCTGAATGCTTTTTTTGCCCGTTGATAAGTGTTGCGGATTGTTTTTTCTGACAACACAAAAAGCGGAGAACCATGTGCTTCGATCAAATCTTTAACGGCCACGCCGTCGATATGACTTTTTGGGAAATGTTCGGCTTTCATCCCGAACTTGTTTGGCATTTCACTTTCCAAACGTTTTATCAAAGGCCTTTCATACCTGAGTTTTTCCATTACTATTTTAATTTTTTAATTTTCTGAAAATAAAAGTTGGTGTTATAATTCTCCGCGTGTCGAAATTGTCTGGAATTCTTCCATGTCTACGATCATGTCCCAGGCGTATCTAACAAACATTTTACCAACTTTATAGCTGGTAAAAGGTTCAACTTTTTCGCCGAGGGCAAGTTTAACAAGGGCTTCGGGGATATTCTGTCCCACGCCAACGGCGAGGTAAATCCAGGCCGGCATTCGCGGGTTAATTTCGAGCAGATAAAATTCGTTTTCCTTGTTTTTCATCAATTCGAGCTCAAAACCACCGCGCCATTTGGTCTGGCTGAGGAATTTGTCGGTTAGCTCGAGCATTCTTTTATCCGAAATCGAAATGCCTCCCCAGGCCTTTCCTTTGTCGGTGATGTATTGTTTACGCATCGGAACGGCGGCAATGGTATTTCCAAGTCCGTCGCCCAGGCCGGTTATGTTAAACTCGGTACCATGAACAAATTCCTGGATAATGATCGGATAGCCCCATTTTGCACTGATTTTGTTAAAATGCGTTTTCACCTGCTCCATGTTGTAAGCCACAGCGGCATCGTAATATTTTCCTTTAACAAGCACGGGGTACGTAAACTCCGACGAAATACTGTAGATAGCGCCTAAGTCGTGGATGGCCTTACTTTTGGGAACATTGATCCCGTATTTTTCGCCAAATTCGTTCAGGTTAACTTTATGCCTTTCTTCGAATTGTTCCATGGTGGGCAAAAACATGTGAATCCCCATTTCTTTCAGGGTGTCTTCGAGCCTGATAAAGGTGTAAAGTTCCGAGTCGAAATTGGGGATAAAAACATCGAGTTTTTCGATGGAATGGATGTACTCGATCCGCTCGAGAACAGCCTCAACACCTGCCGATGGATAAGGAAACTGGTAGGTTTTATCGACAAGGTTGTGCATAAAAATCCCCGGCTCGAGCGATTCGTAGGAAATGCCGATAATCCTGACGTCAAAACTCTCGGCTTCGCGCAATGCACGGATTACAGCCACACCCGGCCCCGGACTGTCGACGGCATTTAGTCCGGAAACAGCAATAGTCAGCTTTCGTTTATTAGTCATTTTCGATTAATGAATAGTTGCGCATTAAACCGATAAAATCGTCGAAATCCTTTTCGAATGTTGGCTGATCGACAGTATATTTCACCCTGACCTGATTACTGATTTCGGAAGTTTCTTTGTTCTCTTTTAACAAATTGATTATTTCAACGCCGATTGGATTCACAGTGAAGGATTCGCCGGTGTCAGGATTAAAAACAAAACCCGAATCGCTGACTGCTATGTTTGGCTTGATTTTCATATGATGAGATTTTTAAATTATAGTTAATTTCTGAACTTTATTCTAAAATTATTGGACGATTAGTTTTTCTGGCCGGGAAGTAAAATTACCTGATTTTAAATAATAAAGATAAACTCCCCCGGGTAATTGGCCTGTTTCGATAATGATGTTATCAAAATTACGGTCAACAGTGTAGTTTTGAACCGTTTTGCCCTGTAAATCGGTGATGGTGATTGTGCCTTCAAATTCGCCTTCAGGTAAAATGTAAGGAATGGTGGCGATGTTTCCGGCCGGGTTTGGAAAGGCTTTCAATGAGGATAACTCTTTAACAGGATGATTCTCAATTCCGTTAACCAAAGTTCCGGGCAAAGTGTAATAACGGGTTTTTACGGTGTAATACAACAAGGAATAATCAAAAACATAGGCTTCCATTTTTGTTCCCAATTCACCCAAATCAACAACATAAAGATACTGGCAGCCTGGAATTATCTGAAGTTCGGTTCCGTTTTCCTTAATAATTCTTGCTGTGTAAGTATAATAATCGTTCGTTGCGTCGTAAGAATAGTAAACATAAGACAAAGCCAGCGAATTATCCGTAGTGAAAAGGTTTTCGGAAACATACTTGATGTCGTAAAGATAATTATTTGCAGGCACACTCAGATTGATGGTTTTCCACAAAGTATGGTTGGTGTTGTAAATAAGGCACTTGCTGTTTACAACATCCATAAGGAAAATTTTATAACCCGAGTTGGCCAGTTTGGTGTAATCGCCGGAAAAATCGTACGAATGTTCGAATGTAATCTGGCTGTGTGCAAAGCCAAACATAAAAAGCAGGACAAGCAGGAAACCGTTTTTTTTCATCTTAAAAAGTATTTTATTTTCTGTAAGCATTAATTATGATAAAAGAATGGCTGTTTTTCAAGCTCAATTTTGGGCTCAAAATTAGGCTTTTAATTTTAAGTCAGGTGATCTGAAAATTCTTGTTTTCGGAAAAAGATGAATAAACCCTGAAAATAAAGAACTAACTATCATTTCAACAAAAATTCTCCGGATCAACTGACCCGGAGAAATTAATGTTTATAAACCTAACTAAAATTTATTCTACTATTTTATTGTCTGTATTATCTGTAAATTCATACTGGCAAACACAGAAACCGCTGCCAATTTCCCAACCCGTTGTAACAATGGCATCATACATTTCCTGGGTGATGTATTGTGGGGTGTAAGTAAGTCCGTGGAAATTAAGATGAGCATAAAAAGCCCGCATGTGATTTCGTGAACCACGATGAAGTTGGCCGATCGTGTAAAGAATGTCCACATTATCAATATCCTCGCTGGTGTGATAAATCAGGTCGGCAATATCGTAATCTTCGATGATGGCGCCAACGGTGATGGCATCATTTAAAGATGTCAATCCAAGAGCCAGAAGTGCATCATAAAGTTGCTGTACATCCTGATTAACAAAAACGCCCAAAACGTGGTCGGCAGCAATATCGGTAAGACTGTACTTTTCCAACAGCACTTTTATTGCAGTAGTGTGAATTTCTTCGCTGTTCGAAATATTATTAAACACAGGAACGTGGTACTTAGCGTACATCGAAACGTAAATGTCGTGGGCAAGAAGTTCCTCTTCGCGAACAAAGCTTAAAGCAGCAATTTCGGCTTCCGAAAGATCTTCAACAGGCATTCCGTTAAGGCAGACGTAAATGCAATCAACAATGCCATCGGTTTCAGTTTCGACAGTCATGCTTTTTTCGATTCCACTTACAAATGTTTCATCACCGGCTGTGTTTGCAACAACAGCTCCATCGGATTTGCTACACTGTACAAAAAAGAGTGTAATGGCAAGAACTGCAACACTCATTAACAATTTTACTGATAATCTTTTCATCTTCTTTTATTTTTAATTAAACATTTATTTAACGATGCAAAACTACACCTATGGGTTTTTACAGGTGTTATGATATTTAATAAAAATTGTACAAGATTTTAAGGTTGCAGGATTAATCAAGGTTGGAGTGGTCTTGCGTTGATACTTTTGTACGAAAGTTTATCTTAAAAATAAGGTTTTCATTTTCCACCGGATCTAATCGAAAAAAGCTTCCTCATCCTTCGTACAAATCTGAAATCCAGGATTTTTAGAATCTCATTTGAATAGCGGCAGAGCCGCGGAATGTTTGTAGATTTTACATGTTGGGGGTATTTTTCCAGGTGCAGCGCACCGCAATAATCCGCACCAATTTTAAATATTCCGGTGCGCTGCACCTTTTTGATGATTTGTTATTCGGTTTCTACAAACATTACCGGTGCGCTGCACCTG
This sequence comes from uncultured Bacteroidota bacterium, assembly GCA_903944895.1. GTDB lineage: Bacteria > Bacteroidota > Bacteroidia > Bacteroidales > 4484-276 > CAJATL01. Next base: position 2,572 of record CAJATL010000071.1, on the reverse strand, counting down.
ACTCATCAAAAAAAGCTTTCTCATCCTTCGTACAAATCTGAAATCCAGGATTTTTAGAATCTCATTTGAATAGCGGCAGAGCCGCGAAATGTTTGTAGATTTTATATGTTGGGGGTATTTTTCCAGGTGCAGCGCACCGCAATAATCCGTACCAGTTTTAAATATTCCGGTACGCTGCACCTTTTTGATGATTTGTTATTCGGTTTCTACAAACATTACCGGTGCGCTACACCTGACTCATCGAAAAAAGCTTCCTTGGTAAAATCTGAGATCCCGGATTTTTCAAGTTTCATTGGAATCGCGGCAGAGCTGCGGAATGTTTGTAGATTTTGAATGATGGGAGGGCTTTGTCAGGTGCAGAGCATCGCAATAATCCATATTAGCTTTAAATAGTCCGGTGCGCTGCACCTTTTGGATGATTTGTTATTCTGTTTCTACAAACATTACCGGTGCGCTGCACCTGACTCATCGAAAAAAGCTTTCTCGTCCTTCGTAAAAATTTGAAATTCCTTATTTTTCAAATCTCATTGGAATAGCGAAAGAGGCATGATACATTATCGTAGCCTTAGGCTCACTTTTTTTTGGAAATCTTTCAAATATTTACCCTTCAGTAGTGATTTTTAAATATTTTAGCTACTCATATTAAAACTTCATAAAATGAAAACGATTGCAACAGTTTTTGTGTTTTTACTTGTTTTTACTACCTGCTTTTCTCAGTCACCACAAGCTTTTCAATACCAGGCGATTTTAAGATCTGATGATGGAAATCCTGTCATTAATACTGCGGTGAGTTTAAAAATCAGTATTTTATCTAACACCATTCAAAATGCCATTTTTTATGCCGAATCTCAAAATACCGTTACCGATAATTTTGGTCGGATCAGCCTTCAGGTTGGGAAAGGCACTGTTCTGACGGGAGAATTTTCGGAGATTTTATGGGAATCTGGTCAGACTTTTATTAAAATTGAATTTGACCCGGCAGGAGGCTCAAATTATCAGGTTTTGGGCCAGACCCAGTTATTGTCGGTGCCATACGCCCTTTATGCAAACCGATCAGGAAATACTTACATTGCCGGCCCGGGAATTAGTATCACCGGAAATACGATCTCAAATATTGGCGATTTGAGTGCAAGCAACGAACTACAGGTCTTATCAAAAATAGGAAACAACATTTCCCTAAATCCTGGTGGTGGTGCGGTAACCGACAGCGATAATCAGACTCTTGCTGCAACAGTAAACGGCACAATACGCCAGGTTCAGATTTCGGGCGGGAATTCGATCAGCCTGGATGTTGCCGATAACGACAATAATCCTTCCAATGAACTTCAGGTCATTTCGATCTCGCACGACACCCTGTTTTTATCCAACGGTGGATTTGCAAAACTGCCCGCTTCCACCAATGCGGTCGTTCCAGCAGGTGGATGCATTCAAAGCACAAATCCAACGCCTCCGCAGGGATATGTTTATTCGGGAACCGGGTTTACTGCCGGCGATCAGTGGAATACCCTGGCTCCGATGGCCAATAGCAGGTTTGGTGCGGCAGTGGCAGCAGTGGGGAACCAGATTTTTGTGATGGGGGGATGGGATGGAGTTTCGGCGGTAAGTAAGGTTGTCGAAATGTACGATGTGCAAACCAAGGTGTGGACCCGTAAGGCTAATCTGACAACCGGAACGGTTTACGCGGCTTCGGCCGTTGTAGGAACTTTAATCCATGTGATGGGCGGGTATAATGGATCCTCGGCATTGAGTTTACACCTGGTTTATAATACGCTCACCGATAGCTGGTCGCAAAGTACGGCACTAACTTCGCCACGTTCAGGATGCAGCGCAGCGGTAGTTTCACAAAAAATCTACCTTATCGGAGGTTATAATAATGGAAATGTTTTAGGCACGAACGAAATGTTTGATCCGGCGACAAATACCTGGACTACAAAAACAGACATGACCACTGCACGAACCGATTTTGCTATTGCTTCATTAAACGATGTAATTTGGGCGATTGGAGGTTGGGGAAATGATGCGTTAAACACCAATGAAGTTTACTCACCGGTAACCAATACCTGGACAACTTATTATCCGATGAATACCTATCGCTCGGCCTGTTCGGGTGTTGTTGCCGGTAATAAAATTTACGTTTTGGGTGGTGGTGATTCCTACCGATACACCAGCACAACCGAAGCCTATAACCCCTCAACAAACGAATGGATTTCGACATCAAACATCCCGATACCGCGTTCCTACTTTGGAGCAGTTGGCATAGGTACTAAAATTTTTGTGGTGGGCGGTAATTCTGGTGTTTCACTCAATTCGTTGGTGGAATACGATCCAACCACGGTGCAGTATTACATCCATTGCGCCGAATAAAATATTGAACCTTTGGCTGATTTGCCGCTCTTTCATAAATTCGTTATAATTTGTTTCAGGCTTACAGCCTGATGAAGATGCCTTGATTTTGTGCCCTGGGCGATGCCCCGTAGCCGTCAAGTTAAGCCCAAAATCCCGATATTTTCCATAGCCCAAACCTTCAGGTTTGGGATTGTTGAAATCCCCTACGCAACGATATCAGGGCGTT
>CAJATL010000070.1 GCA_903944895.1 uncultured Bacteroidota bacterium | reverse complement strand
TTTTTAAGAAAAGGAGTTTAAAATGGTAGAAAAAACGATTGGGTCATCAAGCTTGGTAGAAGTTATTGACCGTATTTTGGACAAAGGCGTTGTAGTTGATGCATGGGTTCGCGTATCATTAGTTGGTATCGAATTGCTCGCTATCGAAGCCAGAGTAGTTGTTGCTTCGGTTGAAACATACCTGAAGTATGCTGAAGCTATCGGCTTAACTGCAAAAGCTGCTTAAGCACTTTGCTAAATTAACAAAACATTAAGAGGTAATCCGTCCCTCTTCAAAAGCACGGTTTAAATTAATTTTTTAAGAAAAGGAGTTTAAAATGGTAGAAAAAACGATTGGGTCATCAAGCTTGGTAGAAGTTATTGACCGTATTTTGGACAAAGGCGTTGTAGTTGATGCATGGGTTCGCGTATCATTGGTTGGTATCGAATTGCTCGCTATCGAAGCCAGAGTGGTTGTTGCTTCGGTTGAAACATACCTGAAGTATGCTGAAGCCATTGGGTTAACTGCAAAAGCTGCATAAGCAGTGAATGTAAGCAGTTAAAGAGAGTTCACTTGCCAGGCATCCTTTCTGGTTCTCACCGAAAAGCACGAATTGCCAAGTCAACTCTTATTTATCTAACTTTTCACACAAACTAAATCAAAACTAACGATGGAACCTACAGCTCAAAATACCAACATTGATTTCATCGAAACATTACTCACCTCCTTCGAGTCCAGGATTCAAAAAATTGAAACCGTATTTACCACTTCCGACGCTGTAAACGAATCTTCGCATGCCTTAATGAACGACTTTCAACTTTCGATGAAAGAATTGAAAAAAGAAAGAACCCAACTAAACGATTTACTGCGCGAGAACCTGGCCAAGAGTGGCTCACTTCGCAAAAACGACTATGACATCCTGATGGACGAAATTTTCCTTTTGCTTGACGAAAAAGAAAAAGAAGCCGAAAGCCACTTTTACCTCTATATCGAAGATCAAAAAGCCATGGTTCGTTTTTTACGACAGGGCATTCTTGACATTAAAAACACCGAAAAAAACAATAACGCCGAAAAAATAACAGCCTTCAAATTGCATTTAGAGACGATCTTAAAAAATCAGCAAGACCGGAAAGAAGGCGCAATCAACAAATTTTCTGAGTTTCAGAATATTCACAAAAAACTCACCACCAATTTTCAACAGCTACTTAATCAGGATGTACATATTTTTTGCAAAGACATCAAAAACATAAAAAAACACTTATTAGAAAAACTAGTTTGATTACATAACCTAAAAATAGGAGAAAAACAAAATGGGAATGGCAGAACAAATGAAAAATCTCAGTGAAGAGATCTTGGCTAACTATAAACAAAGAGCAGCCGAATTTCAGCAACGACTTAAGGACAATGCAGAACTTGTAAAAGAAGTTCAAAAAACCCTCGATGGCTTCCGCAACGACCATATGGAAATGGCCGCAACCATCAGAGCAAATGCTGCAAACCTGCGTTCGAACCTTGCTCAGGAACAAAAAGACAGACTGAAATCGTTTCAGGAGTTGATGACCGGAATTCAAAATGAAGTGGATGAAATTAAGGTTTCAACCACGGGTATGCTGAAAGACTTTTCGGTTTCGCACGATGCGATGGCCGAAAAGCTCAATAAAGAACTCGACGAAGACAAGGCCAACCGCGCAAACTGGAACACTGGCCGCATGAAGGAATTTGGCGGATTGATGAAAAACATCAACAGCGAAATTATAAAGATCCAGAAAGAAGTAAGCGATGTTTTTGGCTACACCGACAAACTGTTGAAAAAGTTTTCGTCCGATCACGGAAAAATGTCGGCCGAAATGAAGGCTGAACTTGCTGCAAACCTCACCGAAAGGGTTAAATACACCCAGGGTCTGCTTGATCAATATAACAAAAGCCTTGCTGAGATGAGCAAAGAAAACCAGAAAATGGCAAAAGCTCTCAAAGCCGACCTGGCAAAATCGCGCAAAGAACTTTCACAGAGCGACATTCAGCGGATGAAAGACTTCAATGTAACTTTTACCGGAATCCAGAAAAAAGTTCAGGAAATACAAAAATTTGTAAACACCTTCCTGGGCGAATTTTCAACCGACCGCCAACAAGCTGCCGCTACCTGGGCAAAATTGGCCGAAGCCATAGCTAACCTTGGTAAAACACCAGCCCCTGTTGCTAAAAAAGCAGCCCCGGCTCCTGTAAAACCTGTTGTTGAAGAAAAAAAGAAAGAAGTAGTGGTTGAGGAAAAAGTTAAAGTTGCCGAACCTGTAGCCGAAAAACCTAAAGTTGTTGAAGCCCCGAAAGAACTTACCCTCGAAGAAAAAGTTTTGCAGTACATCAACAATCACAAAAAAGGTGTAAAAGTTGCCGACATGGAAGAACCTTTTGGCGAAACCCGCATGAGGCTTGGTTTTATCACCAAGAAATTGCTTGATGACGGGAAAATTCTGAAAGTTGAAAACGCTTATTTTCCAAAACCAAAACAGTAATACTACCAGCAATGGGAACAAAAATCACATGTCCTTATTGTAAAGGAAAAGGCAAAGATTTCTTTGAATTACTTGCTCCAATCTCATTCTGCATTGTTTGCAACGGTACCGGAACTGTCGAATTAGAAGAACCTTATAAGGAATGTGTTTTTTGTTCAGGTACCGGAAAAAACCCGCTTGGCGCCAGAGTAACCTGCATCGTTTGCGGCGGCAAAGGCAACAATTCCAACACAGGAGATATGATTTGTAATAAATGCACAGGCACCGGCAGGGCGTCCGACGGACTCCCCTGCACGCGCTGCAAAGGAACAGGATTTAACGAAAGGAATATTTTATGAGTCATGAACTCAACACCGTACTGGAACCGACACCTTTACCCGATTTCGTAGAAACACCATACATCGCGGATATCACTGGTCGTGCCCAGATTTATATTAAAGCAGGATTCCCTGTTCACTTCAGGGGCCCTTCAGGAACCGGCAAAACAACAGTTGCCATGCACCTGGCCAGTAAATTAGGCCGTCCCGTGGTAATTATCCACGGCGATGCCGAGTTTAAAACATCCGACCTCATTGGCGGGGAAAGTGGTTATTCGATAAAAAGGCTCGACGACAGGTTTATTCATTCGGTCCATAAATATCAGGAAGATATGACCAAGCAATGGGTAAATAACCGCCTGACCCTTGCCGTAAAATATGGTTTTACACTGATTTACGACGAATTTACACGCTCCCGCCCCGAAGCCAACAACATCCTGCTTCCAATTCTGCAGGAACGTATGATGAGCACTCCAGCCAGTAAAGGTAACGATTCTTACCTCTCGGTTCATCCCGATTTTTGCGCCATTTTCACCTCCAATCCTGAAGAATATGCTGGTGTTAACCGCACACAAGATGCACTTCGCGATAGGATGGTAACAATGGATCTCGATCATTTTGATTATGAAACTGAGTTAAGAATTACTATGGCCAAATCGCAGTTCCCCATCGAAGAAGCCGGGAAAATTGTGAAAATCGTGAGAGGCCTGCGTGAATCGGGAAAAACCGAGTTTGACCCTACTATCCGCGGATCGATCATGATTGCAAAAACACTGTCGGTTTTAGGAATTTATCCTTCAAAAGAAAACCTTAAATTCCGTCAGATCTGCCAGGATATCCTCACATCTGAAACAAGCCGCATTGGCTCGAAAACCAACCAGGAACGAGTCAGAATAATTGTTGAAGAACTTATTGAGTTACATGCCTGATGTGATTAATAATTGAAATTATTGTAAAAAAGGAGTTTTTTATGCCAACGTCAAATTCGTTAAAAGGAATGCACAGCCTGCGAACCATCCAAACCACCAGGAGGGATTCCGAAACACATAAAGAAAATGCTGACTATCTGAAACTTTTTATGCTCGAAAAGGAGCGCACCCGACTGCGCAATGAGCGAATCAGGCTTTCTCTACGACTCGAAACACTCAACGACAGATTACGGGAAATTGATGATTTCTATGCGGTCACTTTGGGAACAAAAGAAAGTACGGCTTCTAAAAATGATCTCGATGAGGACGAAAAAGCTGAAGAGAAAACGGAATGGAAAACAATGCCTATTAAGTATTAGAAAATGAAATAAGCATGATTAAAATAATTATTAAAAAGCCACTGTAATAATTATTTTAATCATGCGATTCCATCTGACAACTAAAAAACAAATTATAAACAGATGAAAATTAAACTTGTAACACCGGATTTTGTCAGCCAGGATATTGATAATCCTCCTCCTGGCCGACTACATCCGGATATCAGCATACTAAGTGGTTTTTTATCGTAACTGAATTAAATTCAAGCACCTTAGCCACCAAAAAACTAAAGGCTTTTAAGGCAAATAACATCGGAATAGTAATAATTATAGAAAAGGAGTAACCTGAATGAAAGAAAATATTTCTCATTCCGTCAATTCAACCAATCTTGCCGACATCCTGGAGCGAGTTCTCGATAAAGGAGTTGTCATTGCCGGCGACATCAAAATCCAAATCGCAGATATCGATTTGCTAACCATTAAAATACGGCTTCTGATTGCTTCGGTTGATAAAGCCATGGAAATGGGTATCAACTGGTGGGAGGACGACGCCTTCCTTTCTTCAAAAGCGCAGGAATCCGAATTAAAACAACAAAATGACAAACTTTTGGAGCGCCTGGAAAAATTAGAAGCCACAATGAAATAAAGATTTTCCCTCCCCCCCCTCCCACTACTCTTCTTTGCCATCAGGCCGGGAAGAGATAGCGGTGAGGTAACAAAAAACTTTTAAATACTTAAATCTATTATGGAAAAGAAAAATAAGAATGAAACCGATAATGCCTCCGATTTTGATATTTTTGGACTTGGTGGTCTGTTTAAAGGCATCGAAAAATTAGTTGACCTTGCAGGAAAACTTCAAGACGAAAAAGAGATTAACAAAGAAGGCGAAATCAACCTCGACCATCTTAAAAAAGGCATGAAAGGCGTTTATGGTTTTACCATAAAATCGGGAATTGGCGGCAACCGACCTACCGTCGAAACTTTTGGTAACATCAAAAAGACACCTGAAGGACCAAAAGTTGAAGAAGAACGCGAACCAATGACCGATGTTTTTGACGAAAATGATGAAATCGTTGTCATTGCCGAAATGCCCGGTATCGAAGAAGCCGACTTGAAAATTGATCTTAAAGAAGATATGCTCGACATATCAGCCGCCAGGAATACACGCAAATACCGCAAAGAGCTTTTACTCCCTGTAAAAGTTCAGAAAGAAAACATGAAAGTAAAATACAACAACGGCATCCTTGAAATCAGGATAAAAAAATAAAAATATGGCGCTCGCTGGTTTAGATAACCCTAATCTTAAACTGATCCTTTTTGGAGGAAAAGGTGGTGTAGGCAAAACCAGTTGTGCTACTGCTACGGCTATTCAGTTAGCAAAAAAATATAAAACACTCATTATCTCAACAGATCCTGCACATTCCATTTCCGATTGTCTTGGGCAAGACATCGGGAATGGAATTCATGCTGTTGACGGTATCGAAAACCTTGCAGCTACCGAAATTGTTGCTGAACAGGCATACGCCGACTTCAAAAAGGAAAACGAAACCGAGCTTAAAAATCTGTTGGATACCTCCACAAATCTCGATGTCGAAGATATCGATGATATCATGAGGTTAACCATCCCCGGCATCGACGAGGTGATGAGTTTTAAGATGATCACCGACTACATGGAAGAAGGCCGGTTTGAAAAATACATCGTCGATACCGCCCCTACAGGCCATGCTTTGAGGCTGATTTCCTCGCCGGCCATGCTCGATCAATGGATAAAAGTAGCAGCCAAAATGCGGTGGAAATACCGCTACATCCTCACAAGTTTTGCTGGTTCTTATAAACAGGACAAAACCGACACCTTGCTGATAAACCTGAAAAAAACTGTTAAAAGAATTGAAAGCCTGCTTCGTGATGCTTCACAATGCGAATTTATCCCTGTTTGTATTCCTGAATCGATGGCCGTTTCCGAAACCATGCGACTCATTGCAAATCTTCACGAATCCAATCTGATTGTCAAACAAATCATCATCAACAATGTGATGGAATCGGATGGCTGTAGTTTTTGCATAGCCCGCAAAAGCGCACAAACAGCCCATTTGGAAAAAATCAGCACTACCTACCCTCACTTAAACCGTGTAATCGTACCCTTATTTGCAAATGAAGTTAAAGGGTTGGAAAAACTGGATCAGATGCGAACTTCACTATTTTGCCTATAATATTCAAACTAAAAAAAAACTCGCACAAAATGGAATCTGAACAAAATACTGTTGTTTTAAAAATCAAGGAAGCCCTTGGTAAAGACGTTGGCAGAGCTATCGCCAGGATGGACCCAAAAGACATGAAATCTGCCGGATTAGAGCCAGGCGATATCGTTCTTATCGAAGGTAAACGCAAAACGCCAGTAAAGGTGATGCCTTGCTACCAGGAAGACAGAGGCAAATCGATCCTTCAGATTGATGGGGTTACCCGCGAAAATACCCAGGCTGGCATCGACGAAAAAATCAGAATCGAAAAAACTACCTGCAAACCTGCTTTAAAAATCAGGCTGCAGCCGGATACAGCCATCAGTGCTCAGTACAAAAGCAACGACACCAAATATATAGGTTCGCTCATCGACGGTTTGCCGGTTTCGAAAGGCGATAAAATCAGAGCCAATCTTTTTGGTTCGAGATCCATCGATTATCAGGTTGTAGATACAAATCCTTCGGGGGTTGTGCTCATTAATCCGAACACCAAAATCGAGCTGAACCTCCCCAAACAGGGCGAGAAAAAATCGTCAAAAGTTTCGTACGAAGACATTGGCGGCCTCGGAAACCAGGTTCAGCGCATCCGTGAAATGATCGAACTGCCGCTGAAATACCCTGAAGTTTTCGAAAGATTGGGCATTGACCCGCCCAAAGGCGTTTTTCTATACGGTCCTCCCGGCACAGGCAAAACCTTGATTGTGCGTGCTGTTGCCAACGAAACCGACGCCTATTTCCTGCACATTTCGGGACCTGAGATTATGGGCAAATTTTACGGAGAAAGCGAAGAACGCCTGCGTAAAGTCTTTGTTGATGCCCAGGCCCATGCGCCGGCCATTATTTTTATCGACGAAATTGATGCGATTGCGCCTAAAAGAGAAGACCTCGGTGGCGAAAAACAAGTCGAAAAAAGGGTTGTTGCCCAGCTTTTATCATTGATGGACGGGCTGGAATCCCGCGGAAAAGTCATCGTAATTGGTGCTACAAATATTCCAAACACCATCGATCCGGCTTTGCGCCGCCCGGGACGTTTCGACCGCGAACTCTCCGTGTCGATCCCCGACAAAAAGGGCCGCCTCGAAATCATTGTCATCCACACCCGCGGAATGCCGCTTGCCGATGATGTGAGCCTCGAAAAACTAGCCGAAATTACACACGGCTTTGTCGGCGCCGATCTTGAAGCACTTGCTCGGGAAGCCGCCATGACAGCGCTTCGGAAAATCCTTCCGAAGATTGATTACGAACTTGCCGAAATTCCATACGAGTTGCTGATGAACCTCGAGGTGACGATGGATAATTTTTTCGATGCGATGAAAGAAGTGGAACCATCGGCCATCCGGGAAGTTTTTGTGGAAGTCCCCGATGTTAAATGGGAAGATGTAGGTGGTTTGGATGATATTAAAGATGCCCTCAAAGAAGCAGTAGAATGGCCTTTAAAATATGCAGGGCTGTTTCGCAAAGCGAATACAAATCCCCCAAAGGGAATTATATTATATGGAAAACCAGGAACCGGAAAAACCTACCTTGCCAAAGCTGTAGCAAGCGAAAGCGGAGTAAATTTTATTTCGGTGAAAGGTCCCCAGGTCATGAGTAAATATATTGGCGAATCGGAAAAGGGCGTGCGGGAACTCTTCAAAAAAGCTAAGCAAGCTGCACCTACAATACTCTTTCTTGATGAAATAGATAGTCTCGTACCCCGCCGTACCGCCGATAGCTCAGGGTCAAATGTCACCGACAGGGTGATCAGCCAGTTCCTTACCGAAATGGACGGCATCGAAGACATGAAAGGTGTTGTGGTTCTGGCCGCAACCAACCGCATCGACCTTATTGATCCGGCCTTACTGCGCAGTGGCAGGTTCGACCTGATGTTTGAGCTTCCGTTACCGGATGAAAAAACCCGCGAAAAAATCTTCAAGATTCATACAGCCAACAAGCCGCTGGACAAAGGCGTAAATCTTAAAAAACTGGCCAAAGAAACTGAAGGTCTCGTTGGTGCCGATATCGAATTTATTTGCCGGAAAGCCTCTGTTATGGCCATCCGCGAAATTATCGAAACCATGAAGATTCAGGATGAAGACCCTGACGTAAATATCCTTATTAAAGAGGAACATTTTGAAGAAGTAGTCCGCCTCGTCAAAACGCAAAACATCATAAAGAAATAAACTATGGAAATAAAGGAAAACACCGAAGGACTTTATATTTACGGGATTATTCCGACCTATTATGCTGCCGAACAATTCATGAAACTCGACAAAATCGGAGTCTTTAACATCCCTTTTAAGAAGGTTTCGGCAATCGTTGCCAAAAAAAATGCAATCGATTATAAACAATCAGGAACCCAAACGCTTGCCAAATTACTGATCGACCATCAAAAAACCATCGAAAGCCTGATGGAAATGGGTTTTTCGACAGTAATTCCCATGCGGCTTGGCACTTTCGCCAATAGTACCTCCGAAGTTATTGCTCTCCTCGAAAAAGGCTATGACCTCATCATTTCGACCATCGAAAAAATAAGCAACCACATCGAAATTGATGTTGTTTCGTTATGGTCAGATTTTGGCCAGGTTATTTCGGAAGTTGCATCAAGCCCGCAGGTTGCCGAAATGAAAGCAAAAATCGAATCCGGCCCCGAAGGTATTACTCAATCCGATCAGTTAGCTATCGGGTATCTTGTAAAAAAAATGCTTGACGAAAAGAAAGAAGAATATTCGGCTAAGATTGTCGAATCGCTTGCTCCTTTTTGCCAGAGCACTAAACAACACGAAGTCCAGAATGATCAAATGGTTTCGAATACCGCATTTTTACTGAACAAAAGCCAATCAGGGGCATTTGAAAATGCTCTCGATCTTCTTGATGAAAATTTCCATGGAAAACTCAATTTTAAGCTGGTTGGCCCGCTTCCCTGCTACAGTTTTTACACCATCGAAATCAAAGATATTCTATTCGAAGAGGTTGATGCAGCCAGAAAAGAACTGGGACTGGACCATTCGACCTCCGAGAAAAATATCAAACAAGCCTATTTCGATAAAGTAAAACTTTTTCATCCCGACACAAATCCCGATGCTGACAGTGCCATGATTTTTGACCGGATAAATAAGGCATTTCACACCCTGACGGAATATGTAAATGCCGTGAAACCCAGCTCGCGCGAAGAAGAGTTTTCGTTGCAAACTGATGCTTTTAAAACAAACTCATTTTTCTTAAAAATAAAGGAATAATATGCAGAAAGACGGAAAATACATTTATTGCATCATTGCTTCAAACTACGATTGCAATTTTGGGCATATTGGCGTCGGCGGACGTGGCGACCTCGTTACCACCATCGGATTTGAAGGATTATGCATGGTTGTGAGCGACCATCCGCTGAACAAATTCGTGGTAAATCCCGAAAATATGCTTGCGCATCAAAAAGTTATCGAAGAGGTGATGAAAGAATTCAACAGCATCCTTCCGTTACGCTTTGGAATTATCGCAGCAACACCCGACGAAATCAGGAACCTGCTCAACCGCCGTTACAGCGAATTCAAGGAACTCCTCCGAACTTTCGAAAATAAAGTGGAGGTAAATGTAAAATGCACCTGGAAAAACATGGACCGTGTTTTCAAGGAAATTGATGAAGAAAATCCTGCTTTTAAAAATATCCGTAAGGAAATCAAAAAAGAGAGCGACATTAGCCGTCAGAAAGAAAAAATGGCCGAAGCAGGTAAAATGGTCGAAACAGCGCTCAAAGCAAAGAAGGAAAATGAATTCGAAACCATCCTGATGGCTTTTAAAAAGGCTGTTTTTGAATATAAACGAAACAAAACATCCGGCGACAGCATGTTTTTCAATACCGCTTTTTTAATCAACAGCGGCCGCGAAAAAGAGATCGATAATATCATGGCGGATCTTGGCGAAAAATATAAAGATCGTATCGATTTTAGTTACACCAGCCCTTTGCCGATTTTTAACTTTATCGATCTGAAGATTTTCCCTGAAAAATGGGAAACATAGGCGAAGGAAGTTGGCAGTGAAGAGTTGCCAGTAGGCAGTAACCAGGAGGCAGTAACCAGGAGGCATAAGGCGTAAGGCGTAAGAAGGAAGAATGGAAGAATGGAATGATGGAATGATGGAACCCCGATAGCTATCGGGGGGAAGAATGGAAGAATGGAATCCGGATCGTTTGCGCAGTTGAACTTTGCTCTTAGCGCTATGCGCTCTGCGAATTGAACAGTAAAAATAGTTAAGTTATTTTGTGATTTGAATTTTGTGATTTGTGATTTGAATTTTGTGGGTTTGAGTTTTGGAATTTGAAATTTAATGAAGATGGAAGCAGAAAAAGTAGGTATTTATTTGTACGGAATAATCAGGCACAGCGGGCCGATTGAGTTTGGCCCGATTGGCATCGGCAGCCGCAGCGACATGGTTTATGGCATTAATTATAAAGATATTTGCGCCGTGGTGAGCAATTCGGCAGTGATGAGGTACGAAGCACGGAGGGTAAACCTCACAGCTCACCAGCTAACCCTCGAAGAAGTAATGAAAACGTTTTGCGTACTGCCAATTCGCTTTTCGACAATTTCGGCATCTTACGATAAGGCCAAAATTGTGAAAATCCTCGAAAAAGAATACGACAAATTCTCGGATTTACTCACCAAAATGGACGGCAAAAAAGAACTCGGTTTAAAGGTGATGGCCAACGAAGAACCCATCTTTAAATTCATCCTCGAAAAAAACAGTGATATCCGCATTTTAAAGGAAAAACTTGCAAAATTAGATCCCGAAAAAGCTCATTACCAGTTAATGAAAATTGGCGAAATGGTCGAAAAAGCACTGATCAGAGAAAACTCCAACTTCAACGACATCATCATGGATTTGCTTACACCGCTGGCTGAAGAGGTGAAAACAAATGATAAATATGGAGAACGGATGATTTTAAATGCAGCTTTTCTGATCAAAAACGAAAATGAAGCCGAATTTGATAAAGCAATCAATGCTTTGGATGAACAATACGGAAACCTCCTGTCGTTCAAATATGTTGGCACTTTGCCTCCATATAATTTTGTTAATCTGGTAATAAATACTCAGGAGGCTTAATATGTTTTTGCTGGACGACATCGTGCTTGCACCTTTAAAAGGAATCATCTTCATCGGCAAAAAGATCGACGAACTGATGCAAAAGGAGATTTCTGATGAAGGCAGAATTAAAGAACGTCTCATGGAATTACAACTGAAGTTTGAGATGGATGAAATTACGGTGGAAGAATATGATAAACGTGAAGAAGAGTTGCTCGACTTGATCGAGAGAATCAGAGCTGATAAAGAAAATAATCAACAATAAGGAGGTATTATGAATGCTTTTAAATGTCCGAATTGTACTAAATCAACAATGGGTTGGGAAAATTACTGTGTTGACTGCGGTTATCCCCTCAACATCGAATGTCCTGAATGTGGCGAAAGCTGGCGATACATGTTTATTTACGAGCATTGTCCCAACTGTGGGCACGACATGTCGCAGATCCCCATTGTTTTTGAACAACGCCCCGAAACAGTTACCATAACCAAAACGCTAAAAAAGGAGAAAGCAAAATGAGTAAAATAATTGATATTAAAAATCTGGTGATCCAGTTTCTTAAAGAAAACGTTAATTGCCACGAGGTAACGGTGATTAAACTTGACAAAATTGACGAAAGCTGGGACGCAATCGCCGAAGTTTACGAGGATGACTCATTCCTGAAATCGATGAACCTCCCTCCAAAGTTAAAAAGAGTGTTTTATTCGGTTAAGATTGATGAAACGAATGAAGTTGTCGCCTACGAAAAAATGAATGATTATTCACAATAGCTGGCATTTTAAAACCCTAACCTGGATAAAACAGAAATAACAAATAAAAAAGAGCAAATAACAAATAACAAAAAAGACAAAACTCAAATAAGACCTTACTATAATTTGAATTTTGTGATTTGACTTTTGTGATTTGACTTTTGTGATTTGACTTTTGTGATTTAACTCTTGTGATTTAACTCTTGTGATTTCTGCCAAAAAAACATCAATTTCAAAAATAAGACACTTTGAGATGGCTGAAGAATTAATTTACATCTATTGTATCGCAGATAATCCACTGAAACCAGACGAAATTTCGGGGAATGAAACCTTGAAAAGCCTTGCCTACGGTGGATTTTATGCTATCGCTAAATTGGTTTCGCCGGAAGAGTTTTCAGAGGAAAACCTGAAGAAAAATTTCGCCGACATTGCCTGGATTGATGTTCATGCCCGCGAACACATCCGCATTATCAGCGAAGTGATGAAAAACAGCACCGTAATTCCATTCAAATTCGGCACCATTTTCAACTCAACCGAAAGCCTTGGCATGTTTGTAAACGACTACTCGGTTTCACTTGCCGAAAACTTCAAAACCCTCAAAGGCAAAGAAGAATGGTCGGTGAAAATTTATTGCGACCGTTCGGTTTTAAACGTTCAAATCGTCGAAATTAGCGAGGATGTGCGCAATCTTGAAGAGGAAATCCAGAAAAGCATGCCCGGCAAAGCCTTTATTCTAAAGCGAAAAAAGGTCGAATTAATTGGGAAAGAAGTCGAAAAAGTCATGCGGATTTGTGGCCAGTCCTGCTACGATGCGCTGGCAACAATTTCCGAATCAACCCGGATCAACAACCTATTGCCCAAAGAAGTCACCGGGCGGACTGATGATATGATGTTGAATGCTTCTTTTTTAGTGAGTAGTGAAAAAGTAAACGATCTGCTCACCGCAGTTGAAAAGGCAATAGAAAAGTATAAAAATACTGGACTTAACATCGAAGCTACCGGTCCCTGGCCATCGTTTAGCTTTGTAAACATTAAGGAAAAATAATGAAGGAAAATGTAATCGATCAGTCGAAAGACATCACCATTCTCGAATTACTCGACAGAGTGCTGAACAAAGGCGTGGTTATCACCGGCGATATCGTCATTTCGGTGGCCGATATCGACCTGGTTTATCTCGGGCTGAAGTTAATCCTTACCTCAGTGGAAACTATGCAGCAGCGAAGGCTCACCATTATTAAGCCCAATCAACCCAAGCAATAATTTTGAGATGGAAAAAATTATTTATGCAATCATCGCCAATAAAGGCAACCCTCCGCAGGTAAACGAAATTGCACAAAACATCAGGGGCATAACAGGGTCGAACCTTTATGCCCTTAATTTTGAAAATATTTCGGTTGCTGTCAGCGATATTCCTGCTTCGAAATTTATTGTTTCGAAAGAACTTGCGCTCGATTTTGCCAGGGTCATCGAAGAATTATCGCAGCAATCAACCCTGCTTCCAATCAGGTTTGGCACAGTTGTAAAGTCCGATGAAATTATCATTCAGTTAATCACCGACAACTACACTCCATTTCTGAACAATCTTGCGAAAGTCGAAAACAAGCATGAATTTGGGATGAAAGTGATTTGGGATTATGATAAATGCTCCGAAAAGATTCGTGCAAAAGTCGAATCAGAAGAATACACCATAAGCAGTTTCTCTTCCAAAAGCACCATTCACACCAATTATTTGCTCGAAAAAGTAAAAAAACACAGGCTGGAAGATGCATTGCTGAAACATGTCGAACAACTCATCGAAGAGATCACCTGGCATCTGACTCAAATAAATCCTGAAGGGAAATTTAAAAAAATGCTGTCAAAAAGCATCATTCTCGATGGCGTTTTCCTGATCGAAAAAACCAAAAAGGATGAATTTATCCGGGCTATTGAGGCTTTAAAACTTTTACACGACGACCTCAATTTTCTGATAACCGGTCCCTGGCCGCCCTATAGTTTTGTCGAAATCGCCATTGATAAAGATTAATACAGAATTTCTCAAGACCGCATGGATTTATCAATACTGTAGGATGATTTTTTAATCCCCGGCATGAACATCCGTTCAAAAACAAAATTTTAGCATGGGCATCATCCCGGAAACGCCTTTCTTAAAAAGCAGTAACTCATTTATTTTTTATGTTTCGACAAATAAATTTAGCAGTCACTGTTTATTTTCATTGCTGAAAAACTTTTTAAATTACATTTACAATTCATTTTAAAATAGAATTTTAACGACTTTAACATGAGCGAGAATAAAATATTACTGAACTCGGTTCCGGTAGATGAAGTTAAAGAAGCCATCGAAAAAATTGAAAATGCGGTAACTTCGCGAATCAATGCCACACCCGACAACGCCGATCATGGCCTGGCACAGTTGGTGCTTACACTTATTGAACTTATTCGGAAATTAGTCGAAAAGCAAGCCATACGCCGGGTTGAAGGTGGTTCACTCTCCGAAGAAGAAATCGAACGCCTGGGCGAAACCCTGATGAAATTAGAAAACAAAATGGAAGAACTCAAAAAAATATTCAACCTCACGGATGAGGATTTAAACCTGAATCTTGGGCCACTTGGCGATCTGATGTAAATTTTAAACTGTTAACTTTCCGATGAGAAAACTTCTTTATTTTCCTATCATTCATTCCGGTGCAGATATGGGCTCATTTGCAGCCAGTCATACACAAAAAGGTGAAGTCGAATTTGGTAAAGAATTCTGGGATTCGCATATCTCAACGGTAAGTAAATACTGGGAAATGATCGGGCAATATTGCAGCTCGATTGATTGTAGCAGCAAAACAGTCAAAATTTACCAGGATGGGATGGTGATTGATGGCGAAATCGCCCGGAAAATCATCGAAGACAGCGTAAAAGCTGGCAGCAAAAATTACGAAATCATCTCAGACCTGGTTTTTAAGGGCGCCATTATCGTTCGCACCGAAGAACTTTCGCTGGTAAAAAAGGAGATCGATTTACTAAAAACCATTCCCTCCTCTGGTCCTGCAATCCTGAAAATCATTAGAATTTTGTGGTTTAAAATCCTCAGGGCAAGACTATTGCATCAGCGTGATAAATTTATTGCAGGCCGGATTGCCGAAACCCTTGGCCCGAATGAAACAGGTATTATTTTTATCGGAGCTTACCATGAAATCCTGAAAAGACTGCCAAAAGACATCCATGTCACCGAATTTAAAGAAATTCAAAAAGTAAGAACTTACCAGAAATTATTGCCATTCCATTCGAATAACAAGCAACAATTTCTTGAGCTCTCCCAATATCTGGCGAAACCTGTAATTAACAATGCCCCATGATAAAAAAAAGACTTGTGAATTTTTGGAAAATGAGCGGATTAAGATACCTCATACGTTGTTACTGCTTTTGTTTTCAATGCCGTGTGAAGCATGATTTGTAAAAAATCCACACCTGTTCAACTGCTTGCGGCAACTTCAGGACAAGAAGACATTCCCTTTTAAATTAACATTTTATGCACTAAAACATGAGAAATATTTTACATAAAATAGAGACTTTTTTTCAGGAGCGTTACGAACGCGACATCTCGATTTATGCCGAATCATTTCTCGATACAACAATTAATGAGCGGGTTGTGGCCACTGCTTCAAAAACAGCCGATGATTATCTTGCGCTACTCGAAAGCAACAAGGATGAAGCCTCACTCCTGCTCGATTCGCTCACGAACGCTTACAGCGAGTTTTTCCGCAATCCGCTGACCTTTGCTTTACTCGAACAATTTATTCTGCCAAAACTAACCAACGAAAACTCAAAATTGCCTTCCGGCGAAATCCGCGTCTGGTCGGCAGGTTGTTCTGCCGGGCAAGAGCCTTATTCCCTGGCAATGCTGACAGACCATTTTAAAACAACCCATCTGATAAATTCAAGGTTCCGCATTTTTGCCACTGATATCTCAACAAAGCAAATCGAAATAGCCAGGCAAGGATTTTATGACGTTAAAACACTTCAAAACACCAGGATGAGCTTTATTAAGAAGTATTTTGAGGAGAACAAAAATGGTTTTTTACTTCATGATGGGATAAAAAAACAAGTCGATTTTTCACTGTTCGACCTGCTAAATAATGGATCAAGTGCACCTCCTGCAAGCATTTTCGGCGATTTTGATCTGATCATGTGCAGCAACGTCCTCTTTTACTATCGCCCCGAGATAAGAAAAATGATACTGTCGAAATTTCATCGTTCGCTGAAAAGCGATGGATTTTTTATTACCGGTGAAGCCGAGGTCTCGGTCGTAAAAAGTTTTGGGAAATTCAGGCAATTTGCTTCACCGGCACCAATTTTTACAAAAAGTTAATCAAATAAATGTTTACATTTGGCTACTTAATTTTTAGCATACTAAAATGAACTACCAGAACTTGAAAATCAGTACCAGGCTTAGTCTGGGATTTGGAATCTTCCTGCTTTTCGTCTTCATGCTCGGTGGCCTGGCCTACTATCAATCAAACCGTTTGTGGGAAAACACACGGAATTTGTACGAACACCCCATGCAGGTAGCCAGGGCAACCAGGGATATTAAAGCCGATGTTCTCTCTTTAAATTTACTCATCAATGAAATTGTAACCAATGAGAGTCTCACCAATGCTGACTATCTGGAAATAGCGATACACCTTAAAACTATTGAGAAGCAGATCGATAAAACTTTTCAACTCGTCCAGGACCGGTATTTAGGATCAAAAACACATATCGACAGTGTTTATCGGGCTTATGTTCACTGGGAAGCATTGTGCAGCGAGTTAATAACTTTATCAAAAAATGATAACCATGAAGCTGCAAAAAGGCTGTATTATTCAGCTATCAAGCCTCAGATCAAAGAAATCAACGAAAAGATACAGGTAATGATCGATTTTGCCAGGCAAAAAGGAGATAGTTTTTATCTGGCTGCCGAACAAGAAAAAAAACTTTTATTCACACGACTTTCGGTTGTTACCGGAGTTATTTTTATACTGACTTTCTTTTATGCCTATTTTCTGATCCAGGGTATCCGAAAACCGCTTCAGACTTTAGCAGTGGCTACCGAAGAATACCGAAAAGGAAAATATGACACCCGCACAGATTATAATTCGACCAACGAAATCGGTGCTTTAGCCGCAGCTTTTAACCGGATGGCGGGAGCAGTTCAAACAGAAATGAACCTCAAAGAAAATGCCGCCTCATTTGCCGAAGTTATGGCAAACGAAAACGATCTGAAGGTGTTTTGCCAAATCCTGCTCAAAACGTTATTAGCTAAAACTCATGCCCAGATAGCAGCTATCTATTTCCTTAATACCTCTAATAATACCTTCGAACATTTCGATTCGATAGGATTGGATGCCAAACACATCAAAACTTTTTCGGCGGAACGGCAGGAAGGCGAATTTGGTGCCGTTTTAGCGACAAAAAAAATCCAGCGGATATCACAGTTAACCGAAAATTCGAGTTTTATTTTTTCAGCCGTTACCGGTGAGTTCAAACCCCGCGAAATTATCACCATTCCTGTAGTCGAAAACAATACTGTTGTTGGCATCATTTCGCTGGCAAATCTTCACGTCTTCCCGCCTCATGCTTTTCTATTACTTAAAGAAATATTGATGGCCCTCACTGCCCGGCTCAATGGCGTCAGATTATTCCAGAAAATTACCGATTTCTCAGCCTTGCTCGATAAGCAAAACAAGGAAATGGAAGAAAAAACCCATGAATTGATGATGCAATCTGACGAATTGAAGGAATACAATATCGAGCTTGAGCTCCAGAAACGGCAACTGGATGAAGCCAACCAGCTTAAAAGTGCGTTTTTGTCGAACATGAGCCACGAATTACGCACACCCCTCAACTCGGTTATTGCACTTTCGGGGGTTTTGAGCAGAAAACTAAAAAACTCAATCAGCCAAGATGAATACAGCTACCTCGGCATAATCGAAAAAAACGGAAAGCAGCTACTTACCCTGATCAACGACATCCTCGATTTATCGAGAATTGAAGCAGGGAAAGAAGATTTAAATTTCTCTGAATTTTCGCTCCACAGTTTGACCCGGAATATTCTCGATTCCATCGAACCCATCTGCAATCAAAAAGGGATTGCACTCGTTAACAAGATCAGCACAAGCCTGTTACCCATTATCAGCGATAGTTCCAAATGTCATCACATCCTTCAGAACATTATCAGCAATGCTGTAAAATTTACCGAAAAAGGATCGATCGAAATATATGCAGAAAGAACCAACGGATACATCCGCATCACGATAAAAGATACCGGAATTGGGATTTCTTCCGAACACATCCCTTTCATTTTTGATGAGTTCCGGCAAGCCGACGATAAAGCATCACGCAGGTATGGTGGCACGGGCCTGGGCCTGGCAATAGCAAAAAAATACACTTTATTGCTCAATGGTACCATCGAAGTTGACAGTGAGCCGGGCATGGGCTCAGTTTTTACACTGATGTTGCCTATTGCGCCCGACGGACTATTACATCCCAAACCGGAAAAAGAATTCCTGCCAGACAATCCGGGCTTTTCAGGAAATACTCCAACGCCTTACCTGCCGGGGCAAAAATGCATTTTGGTTGTCGAAGACAGCGAGCCACAAATTATTCAACTCACCGACATTCTGAAGGCAGAAGGTTATCAAATCAACATTGCCCGCAATGGAAAAGAAGCACTCGAATCGATAAAAATTTCGATACCCGACGCAATGATTCTCGACCTGATGATGCCTGAAGTTGATGGTTTTGAAGTGTTGAAACAAATCAGAAATCTTGATGAAACCAGGAAGATTCCTGTCCTCATCCTTTCGGCAAAGCATATTACAAAAGAGGAGCTGAGTTTTCTTACCGAAAACAA
Organism: uncultured Bacteroidota bacterium; assembly: GCA_903944895.1. Lineage (GTDB taxonomy): Bacteria > Bacteroidota > Bacteroidia > Bacteroidales > 4484-276 > CAJATL01. The sequence goes on along the minus strand of CAJATL010000070.1, from coordinate 15,670 downwards.
CATTCACCAGCTTATCCAGAAAGGTGACATCAATCGCAGCGATTTACTTGGCTATATCCGGAACATGATTCAACTTCCGGTTAAAGCAAAAGTTAAAGTTGAAACTCTGCCCTACAAACAACCGCAAAGATCAGGTAAAGCACATATTCTTCATATCGAAGATAATCCTGACAACCAAATCAGTGTAAAAGCCCTGCTGTCCGACAAATTTGAAATTACCGATGCTGCCGACGGACCTGAGGGCCTGGAGAAAGTAAGTCATTTTATACCGGACCTGATTTTACTCGACATCTCCCTGCCCGGCATGGATGGATTTACCGTATTTAATGAACTCAAAAAGGATTACCGGTTACAGCATGTACCGATCCTGGCACTCACAGCCCGCGCCATGAAAGGCGACCGCGAAAAACTTCTGGAGCATGGTTTTGATGGTTACATTTCAAAACCTATCGAAAACGAAATTTTTGAAAATACGATTAACGTATGGCTTTATGGAAAATAGGTCTTGTAAAATTCTGGCTATCGATGATAATCAGGACAACCTGATTGTTTTAAAGGCACTTTTTGGCGAAATTTTCCCAAATGCCAAATTGATTACTGCTTTATCCGGCAAGGAAGGCATCGAAAAATCTATTAACGAAATGCCGGATGTAATCCTGCTCGACATCGTTATGCCTTTAATGGACGGCTACGAAGTATGCAGATTCCTAAAAAACAACGATACCCTCAAACACATTCCTGTAATAATGATTACAGCTGCACGCACCGACAAGGAAAGCCGAATCAAAGCGCTCGACGCCGGAGCCGATGCGTTTCTGGCTAAACCGGTTGACGAATCCGAACTCACTGCGCAGATAAAAGCCATGCTTAGGATTAAAGAATCGGAAGACCATAAACTGAACCAAAAAGTATGGCTCGAAAAACTTGTTGACGAGCGTACCGATGCATTGAAAAAAGAACTCGAATATCGCAAAAAAGCTGAAGAAGCGCTGCATGTCAGCGAACAAAGCCTGCATACGCTTTTTGATACAATGACCGAAGCTGTAGCGCTAAATGAAGCCATCACCGGCCCGAATGGTGAAATTATCGATTACAGGATTTTAAATGTAAACAAATCCTATTATTCAATTATTCCGTTACCACCCGAACAGATAATTGGTCAACTTGCCAGCAAAATTTATAACCTTTCACCTGAAAAAATCGGTTCATTCTGGAAAGAAAATAAGGATAAAAGTGCCACAGTTTATACCGAAATGCTGATAGCCGAAACCAATCAATGGTTTCATATCACAACATCTCCGTTAAAGGATAACCGGTTTGTTACAACCTTTTTCGATATCACCGAACGCAAAAAAGCTGAAAAAGCTTTGATTAACAGCGAAGAACGGTTTAAACAAGTTGTCGAAACATCGGGCGTCTGGATCTGGGAGATTGATGAAGAGGGACTTTATACTTACGCAAGCCTTAACGGAGAATCGATTTTGGGCTACAAACCCGAAGAGATTATCGGAAAGAAATATTTCTACGATTTTTTTACACCAGACGTTAAAGAGGAACTTAAAAAAGCAGGTTATGAAGCATTCTCCAAAAGAGCGTATTTAAGAAATTTTATTAATCCTAATCTTCATAAAAACGGTCAGGTAGTAATTCTCGAAACAAGCGGCCTTCCTTTATACGATGCAACAGGGAATTTTATCGGTTATCGTGGTGCCGACCGCGACATTACTCAGCGCGAAAATGCCCGCAGAATGTTGAAGGCAAGTGAGGAAAAATTTGCTTCATCATTCAATAATGCCCCGGTCTTAATGACAATCAGCGAATTTGAAACCGGCAGATATATCGATGTTAACCAACGATTCCTCGAAGTTTCAGGCTTCAGCCGCGATGAGGTAATCGGCAAAACCTCTGTCGAATTAGGCTGGATAAGCCTGGATGGCCGTAACCTGATTAAAAATGAATTTGTCAAAAACAATAAAGTATCCGAACTCGAACTTCATCTCAAAAAGAAAAATGGCGAAGATGTCATTGCTTTATACAACGGCGAATTAATAGCCATTGATGGTAAAACCCGGATTCTTTCGCTGGCAGTTGACATCACCAGGTCGAAGCACGCTGACGAAGCGCTCCGCGAAAGCGAATACTTTTTTAAAGAATCGCAGCGCGCCGCCTTTGTGGGTTCCTATCAAACCAATTTCAAGACCGGCTTTTGGGAATCATCAGAAGTGCTCGATCAGATTTTTGGCATCGATAAAGATTATGAAAGAAATATTCAGGGTTGGTTGGACCTTGTACATCCTGCTGATAAGGAAATGATGAGCCATTATTTGGCGGATGAGGTTAGTACTCAAAAAAAGCCATTTAATAAAGAATACCGGATTATCCGCAAATCTGACGGCAAAACCAGATGGTTGTATGGCCTGGGCAAAGCAACTTTTGATAAAGATGGTAAAATAATCACACTAACAGGAACAATTCAGGATATTACCGAACGGAAACTTGCCGAAGAGACGATTAAAGAAAGTGAAATACGTTTTAAAAACCTTTTCGAAAATGCCGCTGATGCAATTTTTATTGCCGATGCCGAAACAGGAATAATCGTTGATGCAAATCAGGCATCGTCCAGATTGATGAATATGCCGGTAGAAAAGATTATCGGATTACATCAAACTCAATTGCACCCACCTGAAAATGAGTCATACAGTAAAGAAACCTTTGAAGATTCGCTGGCTCACGCAAATCGGTTAAAACCGGTTCATGCTATCGAAACGCAGGTTCTTCGGGCCGATGGCACAAAAATCCCGGTCGAAGTTCTGGCTTCAAGTGTTGTCCTTCATGGAAAACAATGTCTTATGGGGACTTTCCGCGACATTACCCTGCGAAAACGTAACGAAAAGATACAACAAATCATTTTCAATATTTCCAACGCATCTTTATCTTCGATAAGCCTTGACGATTTTATGGGTTTGATTAAAAAAGAAATCGGGACCCTGATCGACACCACCAACTTTTTTATTGCCTTGTACGACGAAGATGCCGATGCCATAACCTTGCCTTATTATATCGACAAAAAGGATAATTACACCAGTTTTCCTGCCGGAAAAACAATGACCGCCTATGTAATCAAAAGCAAGAAATCGGTTTTGGCAAAAAGAGATACCCTCGCCAGGCTGGAAGCCGCAGGAACGATCGAGACCATCGGATCGACCTCAAAAGTATGGATGGGTGTGCCGCTTTCGATTAAAGGAAAGGTTACAGGAGCTATCGTTGTTCAAAGTTATGACGACGAAAACGCCTATACTCACGAAGACATGAAAATGCTCGAATTTGTTGCCGGACAAATCAACCTGGCCATCGAGCGAAAGAAAACAGAACAGGATTTAAACGATGCGCTGATTCATGCCCGCGAATCCGACCGCCTCAAATCAGCCTTCCTTGCCACGATGTCGCATGAATTGCGCACGCCGCTTAACGCGGTCATTGGCTTTTCGGAACTTATCGGCGAAGATATTCCCATGGAAAGCATCATTGATTTTGCGCATATCATCAACAATAGCGGCGCACAACTACTCGAACTCGTCGAAGAAATTTTCGACATCACCCTGCTCGAGAGCGGCCATTTAAAGATTAAACAGGAAGAATTCCAGATAAATCCGCTGTTAACCGAAATCTATGAAACGATAAGTATTGATCAGCAAAGAATGAGTAAAGAGGATATCCGGATAAAATTTGATCCTATCGCTGCTGATAATGATTTTGTCGTTTTTTCGGATCCACGAAAATTAAAGCAGATTTTTATGAACCTGCTGAAAAATGCGCTCAAATTTACACACACTGGATTTGTTGAGTTTGGATATCATAAAATTACAAACCGGGAAGCCTCTTTTATCGAGTTTTATGTTAAGGATACAGGCATTGGAATTCCACCAGAATCGCGCGAGCTCATCTTCGAAATATTCAGGCAGGGCGACGATTCTCATACGCGTAACTTCGGGGGAACCGGAATAGGTTTATCGGTAGCCAAAAAACTAACCGAACTTCTTGGAGGAAAAATCAGCGTCGAGTCGAAGGTTAATGTTGGCTCAACTTTCTATTTTACTATTCCATACACCAACAACAACCATATTCCGGTAATCGCAGAAAAGACGCCTGCTTTGGCCCCGAATTATTACCCCGGCAAAACCATTTTGGTGGCCGAAGATGAAGATTCGAATTATGAATTGCTCGAGGTTTTGATAAAACTAACCTCAGCCAGGGTAATCCGGGCAAAAGATGGTCAGGAAGCTATTGATCTATGTAAAACAGTTCCGGAAATTAACATGGTACTGATGGATCTGAAAATGCCCGGAACTACCGGTTATCAGGCTACTATTGAAATAAAAAAAATTCGTCCCGAACTTCCCATAGTTGCCCAAACTGCTTACGCTATGCCCGGAGACCGGTCAAAAGCCCTGGAAGCAGGTTGCGATGATTATCTTTCGAAGCCGATTAAAAAGCAGCCACTGATGGAGAAAATCGGTAAGTTTTTAGGAGCCTGAGATTGAAGGTTTCGGCCATCATTTTTTCCTGACAACAGTTCAAACAAAAGCCTCCCCAATCAAAGGATGTTTCTTTTTCAAGGATCAGGGAAACGACAGAACCTGTTATTATCCTGTCGGCTTCAGGCTCATATCAAGCGAAGAAATAAATTCAGGTTTGCGCCTGATTTTTGTCGCTTGTTCAAAAGCATAGGCAATTTTTATCAATGTTGGTTCGGAAAAGGCTTTCCCGAAAAATGAAATTCCTACCGGCAAACCATGAACAAAACCTGCCGGTATAGTGATATTCGGGTAACCGCTCCTGACTTCGACACTTGGGTGACGCAAGTAGTTTTGACCGTTCGAGAGTCTCATAATTGACATTTTTTTAATTTTTTTCTACAAATATTCAATTCTCAAGAAGATATTTCCAATTTGGGTGACGCATTGTCGAAGTCAGGAAAATGAAATTCCTACCGGCAAACCATGAACAAAACCTGCCGGTATAGTGATATTCGGGTAACCGCTTATTGCCGCCGGAGATGAACTTCCGCCGGTAAAATGATCACCGTTAATCAGGTCAATTGTCCAGGACGGACTTCCGGATGGTGCAATAATTGCATCCAGTTTATTCTCGTTCATGATTTTGTCGATTCCTTCGGGACCAGCCAACCGTTTCATCAATTCAAGACTTTCGAGATATTCCTTTTCGTCCAAACCACCTTTTGCTTCAGCTATTTCCAGAATTTCCTGCCCAAAAAACGGCATCGCAGTCGAAGCATTCATTTTATTAAAATCAATAACATCCTTTAAACTTTTGATGGGAAAATCTGCAGGCAGCGTCGTCAGAAAGTTATTTACACCTGCCTTAAATTCATAAAGCAAGACCAGCCATTGCGCTTTGTTTACTTCATCCGGAATTTCCTAATCAGCCAGTTCGACAAAAATGGCACCGTTTTCCTTCATCCTGCCGATTGCCTCTTCCATTACCTTATCAACCTTTTCGTGGAAATTAAAGAATCTTCGTGCAATCCCAATCGTTGCCCCATTTAAGCCTTTTGCATCAAGAAATTGGGTATAATCCTGATTAAACTGACTTACGGGAATATTAGTCATCGAAAAATCAGCCTCATCTTTTCCGGTTAAAGCAGTCAGAAGAATAGCGGCATCAGTTACCGTACGGGCCATCGGGCCGGCAGTATCGCAGGTATGCGAAATAGGAATTATTCCCGAACGGCTTACCAATCCTACGGTTGGTTTAATGCCAACAATGCCGTTTATCGAAGATGGGCAAACGATTGATCCATCTGTTTCGGTGCCAACAGCAACCGGGCAAAGGTTTGCCGAAACTGCAACTCCCGAACCAGAACTTGATCCGCAAGGTGAACGGTCGATCAAATAAGGATTTCGGGTTTGTCCCAAAACACTGCTCCACCCGCTCGACGACCTTGTGGACCTGAAATTAGCCCATTCGCTGAGATTCGTTTTACCAAGAATGACGGCGCCAGCATCACGAAGCTTTCCGGCCAAAAAAGCATCCTTTCGGGCAACCGAATTTGCAAGTGCTGTTGCACCTGCGTTGGTAAACATCTTGTCGGCAGTATCGATATTACCCTTTAAAAGTACGGGGATTCCGTGAAGTGCCCCTCTGATTTTGCCATTTGCCCTTTCTTTATCCAGGTTTTCGGCGATCGAAACTGCATCTGGATTTAGTTGCAGAACACTATTCAACTCCGGCCCGTTTTCATCAATCTCCTGAATCCTTTTCAGATATAAATCAACAATTTTTACAGATGTCATTGTTCCATTCTGCATCATCGATTGAAGTTCGGTGACTGTTATCTCGTCGAACTCAAAAACCGGGTAGTTGTTTTTATCAATTCCTTCACTCCGGGTTTTTAACCCGGCAGGATTGGTGCATCCTGCAATTGATCCTGCAGCAATTATTCCACCGCCGGCCAGGGCAGTACGCTGGATAAAATCTCTTCTTTTCATAGCATTTTAATTGATTTGAAACAAAACAAAATTGAAAACCAAAACAATGAGCAAATGACAATAAATCCTTTGCATGGTATTATCTATTTTCACAACTAACCGACATAAAAATCATGAATTGGATGAATGCCCTGTTATTGTTACGTCCCTATGGGACTTTGAAACTATAGGGGTCAACTTTCTTTCTACCGACATTAAGTCCCTAACGGGACTACCCCGTAGGGGTAAAATGTTGGTAGAAAGCAAGATAAGAAATAAATCCAAATAGTCCCGTAGGGACGTAATATAAACTTTGTCGATCAATTGTGATTTATTTTATCAGATAATTCCTTCAAAAGTAAGATTATTCAAATGACATCTCACATTCCTGTCTGAAAATCTCATTTTTCTTAATTCTACTTTAACATAATAAAAACTGAACCACAATAGGCACATAGTTCACAGTAGAAATAATGTTTTCAACATAATATTTGCATTTCAAAGGGTAAAAATACCGGTAGATATTGAACTGTAAAATACTTGTAGTTACTTTATTTTCTATGACTATGTGCCCTCCCGATAGCTATCGGGATGCCTATTGTGGTTCAAACTATTTGCAAGGTTTATTTTCGTAAAGTAGAATTAAACTCAGTTCTGAAGGCTGAATCTTCCATCAGGCCTCCGTTTTCTTACAATAATTTACATAATCAGGTCATTTTCCGGATAGCTGCCAAAGCAGAACATCCTAATTAATTGAATATCTATGCATTGCTAATACTCAAAACCAGGGTAATGTTATTTTATTAACACTGTTATTGTTTTCACAAATATTTCTTGGTTTTAACTGACTTTCATCATACTTTTGCCGCCATTATCCGGAGAACAGAATTTTTACATTAACGACTATTATTCAATACATTAACATAATTAAGTTTACGAATTTACACCAAAACACGGAGGCATTAATTAAATGACAAAAATTAAATCTCTTGCCGAACTGAAGTTAAAAAAGGAAGAACTTGAAAAAAAGCTCAACCTCAGAGAGAAAAGCAATGAACCTGACAAGTACATCCAGATAAAAGTGGGAATGGCTACCAGCGGCATTGCTTCTGGCGCAAAAGTGGTGATGGATTTCCTCATCGAGGAACTCAATAAACGGGGCATCGATGCAGTGGTAACCCAAACCGGCGACATGGGCTATTGCTACGCCGAACCAACCATCGAAGTAAAACGTCCGGGTGAAGATCCAATCGTTTTCGGATATGTTGACCTCAAAAAAGCTGACGAAATCATCGAAAAATACCTCAAAAACGGTGAGCTTGTTGAGGGAATAATCCCGGTAAATTACGAATCAATTGACGAATAAAACGCTCAGGAAAAGTTATGGCACAACAAATTAAAATGCATTTATTGGTTTGTGGAGGAACGGGTTGCCGCGCTTCGGAAAGCGATCAGATACAGGCAAGCCTCGAACACGAACTCAAAGTTCATGGCCTCGAAAACGAAGCTAAAGTTGTTACAACCGGCTGCTTTGGTTTTTGCGAAAAAGGTCCGATTGTAAAAGTCATTCCCGACAACACTTTTTATGTTCAGGTAAAACCAGGTGATGCACGTGAAATCGTTGAAGAACACGTTATCAAAGGACGTAAAGTTGAACGCCTGCTCTACACCGATCCCGAAAATAAAGAACATGTTGCCGACAGCAAACACATGGGCTTTTATCGCAAACAAATCAGAATTGCGCTGAGAAACTGTGGTTTTATTGACCCCGAAAATGTTGATGAATACCTTGCCCGTGATGGTTATCAGGCCTTGGGGAAAGTCCTTTCGGAAATGACTCCTGAAGATGCCATTAAAATCATCAAAGATTCAGGTTTACGTGGTCGTGGTGGTGGAGGATTTCCAACAGGATTGAAATGGGAGATCACCCGCAAAAGTGTTGCCGAAAAAAAATATGTAGTATGCAACGCCGATGAAGGCGACCCGGGTGCATTCATGGATCGTTCCATTCTGGAAGGTGACCCGCATGTTGTGCTCGAAGCCATGGCCATTTGTGGCTTTGCAATTGGTGCTGATGCTGGGTTAATTTACATTCGTGCCGAATATCCGCTCGCCATCAAACGGCTTAAAATTGCTATCGATCAGGCAAGAAATTATGGTCTGCTCGGAAATGATATTCTAGGAACAGGTTTTAATTTTGATATCGAATTACGTTACGGAGCCGGAGCTTTTGTTTGCGGCGAAGAAACTGCCCTCATCCATTCGATGGAAGGCAGCCGTGGCGAGCCTACCTTCAAACCTCCTTTCCCTTCGGTGGAAGGCTATCTGGGAAAACCTACCAACGTAAACAACGTCGAAACCTTTGCCAACATCCCTCCTATTATCAATAAAGGCTCCGAATGGTTTGCAGCCATTGGAACTGCACGCGCCAAAGGAACCAAGGTTTTTGCGCTCGCAGGCAAAATCAACAATGTTGGTTTAATTGAGGTTCCAATGGGAACAACTTTACGCGAGGTAATTTTTGAAATCGGCGGAGGCATCAAAGACGGAAAGAAATTTAAAGCAGTACAAACCGGCGGTCCTTCGGGCGGCTGTTTGACTGAAAAACATCTTGATATTCCCATCGAATACGACACCTTAATTGCCGCCGGCTCGATGATGGGTTCGGGTGGAATGATTGTGATGGACGAAGACGACTGCATGGTTTCGGTGGCTAAATATTACCTCGACTTTACCGTTGAGGAATCCTGTGGAAAGTGCAGCCCATGCCGCATCGGCAACAAGCGGCTTCACGAAATCCTCGAGACCATCACCAAAGGTCAGGGCACGATGGAAGATCTTTCGAAACTGAAAAATCTAAGCCATGTTATTAAAGATACCTCCCTTTGTGGCCTTGGACAGACCTCCCCTAACCCGGTTCTATCGACCATGGAAAATTTCTGGGACGAATATATTTCGCATGTGGTCGATAAAAAATGTACTTCAGGAGTTTGTAAATCGCTGATGCGTTACGTGATAATTCCCGAAAACTGCATTGGTTGTATGGCTTGTGCAAGGAATTGTCCGGTAAACTGTATCACGGGAGAACGCAAACAGGTACATTTTATCGATCAGGACACCTGCATCAAATGTGGAACTTGTCTCGAAAAATGTAAGTTTAATGCTATCGCCATCATTTAATCATCATCAAAAAGTTAATTATGGAAACTATCAAACTGACCATCGATAAAAAGCTTGTTGAAGTCGAAAAGGGAACTACCATTCTGCAGGCTGCCAAGAAAATAGGAATCAACATCCCCACCCTGTGTTATATGAACCTGGGTGATATGAATATCGAAAACAAACCGGGCGGATGCCGCGTATGCGTGGTAGAACTCGAAGGCCGCCGCAACCTTGCTCCTGCCTGCGCAACCGACTGTGCCGAAGGAATGGTGATTCATACCCACTCCATCAGGGTACTCAATGCTCGCAAAACAGTGGTTCAGCTCATTTTATCCGACCATCCTTTTGATTGCCTGATTTGTGCTAAATCGGGTAATTGCGAACTGCAGAGCCTGGCACATAAACTCGGAATCCGCGAAATTCCTTACCAGGGCGAACAGTCAACCTATCGCAAAGATACTTCACCTGCGATTATCCGCGACGTCGATAAATGTATCATGTGCCGTCGCTGCGAAGTGATGTGTAACGAAGTGCAGACTGTGGGCGTACTTTCGGCTATAAATCGTGGCTTCCACGCAGTAGTTGCTCCGGCTTTTGAAATGAACCTCGACCATTCGGTTTGCACTTATTGCGGCCAATGTGTTAATGTTTGTCCAACCGGCGCACTCACCGAAGTTGACCACACCAACCAACTCATCAACGACCTGGCCGATCCTGAAAAAACCGTAATCGTGCAAACCGCACCTGCTGTTCGCGCAGCTTTAGGCGAAGAATTTGGACTGGAAGCCGGAACGCTGGTAACCGGAAAAATGGCCAGTGCTCTGCGTGAACTTGGCTTCGATTATGTTTTTGATACCGATTTTGCTGCCGACCTCACCATCATGGAAGAAGGAACCGAACTTCTCGACAGACTCTCGAAACACCTTGCCGGCGACAAAGAGGTAAAACTGCCAATCTTAACTTCGTGCTGCCCTGCCTGGGTTAAATTTTTTGAACACAATTACCCCGAAATGAAGGATATTCCTTCCACAGCACGCTCACCACAGCAGATGTTTGGTTCGATTGCCAAAACATATTTTGCTGATAAAATCGGCGTTGACCGGAAGAAACTGATCGTTGTTTCGATTATGCCTTGTGTAGCTAAGAAATATGAATGTTCGCGCGATGAGTTTAAAGTTGACGGAAATCCCGACGTCGATTATTCGATCTCGACACGCGAGTTAGCTGGTCTGATAAAGCGCGCCAACATTGATTTCCTTTCATTACCCGACGAAGATTTCGACCATCCGATGGGCGAATCAACCGGTGCTGCTGTGATTTTTGGAACCACCGGCGGTGTTATCGAAGCTGCCGTAAGAACAGCTTATGAAGTTTATACAGGGAAAACCCTGAAGAAAGTGGACTTTGAAGAATTACGAGGCCTCGAAGGTTTACGCTCAGCAACCATCGATTTCGACGGACTAAAGCTCAATATCGGGATTGCACATGGTTTAGGAAATGCCCGCAAATTGCTCGATGAAATCAAAGCCGGGAAAAGTATGTATCATGCCATCGAAATTATGGCTTGCCCCGGCGGTTGCATTGGCGGCGGCGGACAACCTTATATCCACGGCGATTCATCCATCATTAAAGCACGACATAAAGCCATTTATGCCGAAGATGAAGGAAAAACGCTCAGGAAATCACACGAAAATCCTGACATCATCAAACTCTATGAAGAGTTCTTAGGCAAACCATTGGGCGAAAAAGCGCATCATTTGCTGCATACGCACTACTTCGACAGGAAAAAAGAAATATTTATCGACTAACCCGGAAAAAATAGGAGATCAACAATATGTCGTCTATTAAAATAAAATTAAAAGAAAAAGACATCGCTCAGATTGATGAAATCTGCAAATCTTTCAACAACGAGCCGGGCGAACTCATCAATGTCCTGCACAAGGTTCAAACCACATTCGGGTATCTTCCGGCTGAAGTACAGGATGTTGTAGCCAATAAACTAAACATGTCGGTGGCCAAAGTTTATGGTGTTGTAACGTTTTATTCATTCTTCACCATGATTCCCAAAGGCCGTTTCCCGATTTCGATATGCACAGGCACAGCCTGTTATGTGCGGGGTGCCGAGAAGGTTCTGGATGAATTTAAAAAGCAACTCAGCATCAAAGTTGGCGAATCGACACCTGATGGTAAATTCTCGCTTAACTGCCTGAGATGTGTGGGGGCCTGCGGACTTGCACCTGTTGTTCAGGTTGGCGAAAAAACCTACGGACGGGTTTCGCCTGACCTGGTGAAGGATATATTAAAAAATTATGAATAAATGATCCAATTTGCCGTAAGGCATATTTCTCGTAATAATTGTTTGATAAATTGATTTGATTGAACCCCGCATTTTGATTAGTGCGGGGTTTCTTTTTGCTGTAACCTCACCCCAACCTCTCTCCATCCCGATGGCTATCGGGAGGAGAGGGGCAAAGACGAACATACACGAATCAATACCCGGTTTTGTAACCTCACCCCTACCCCTCTCCAAATTTGAGAGGGGAGCCGAAGTTCATGGTGGCATGTTCTTTTTTCCTTGTCAAATTCTTTGCTTATGAATTTAAACCAAACTCTCACGAACCTTGGCTCCCCTTCTCCTTTTAGGGGAAGGGGCCGGGGGTTGGGGTTTGTAAATGTCGATTGCAACACCTCCAAAATTATCAACTCAGCGCCGTAGGTGCGAAAATTATGGTAGAAAGCATGTAAAGTCTTTATTTAAAAGCCTTGTAGAGGCGGCATTACAACCAAAAAAAATCAACCAATACCTGCAAAAATCTATTCCCCAAAACTACTCCCACCTTATTATAACTGACTGTTTTTATGTCTTTTAACATTCCGATTAAAATATGTTAAAATATTTGTTGTGCACCAATGCCCGCACTACTTTCGTTTCGTGATAAACTAAAACCCAAAATCATGATAACCGACGCACAAACCAATTTCGTTTACTTTTCGGAACTCCTGCACACCAACCCAAAATATACGGCTTTTTGTAAAAACCTGACCTCAATCCTCGATAAGCACAACATCGGGTATGGCTTTCTGCCCGACACCAACGACATCTGGTGCCGCGACTATATGCCGGTGCAGGTGGCCGAAAACAAATTTATCGAATACCGCTACGATCCCGACTATCTGCAGGAGTTAAAATATCGCCGTACAAAAACCTATCCCGATCTTGTTTGCGACAAGCTTGGGATAAAAACTGTAAAAACCGACATCATCCTCGATGGTGGCAACGTGATAAAATGGGAAAACAAGGTGATACTTACCGATAAGATCATCCCCGAAAATGCCTCAAAGTACTTAAAGGCGCAGCTCATCGAAAAGCTGAAAGCCCTGTTTGAAGTGGATACCATTATACTGATTCCCAGGTTTATTAAAAATGGAAAGACCGATTTATTTGGCCATGCCGACGGCATGATCAGGTTTATTGACGCCGACCGGGTGCTTGTTGACGGCTATTACAAAACCATGAAACCGGGCTATGGTGACAAATTTTATAAAGTATTAAAAGCCAATAAGTTGATACCAGTCGAATTTGAGTTCATGGTTAACAACCGGAAACAAAATAACTGGGCGTATCTCAACTTCCTTCAAATGAAGGACCTGATCGTGTTCCCACAGTTTGGCATCGACAGTGACCAGGCAGCCCTCGAAAAAATCAAAACAGCATTCCCGGAGTATGCTTCCAAAGGACAGATTGAAACCATTGATGCCAGCGCGATTATTAGGGATGGCGGGGTATTGAACTGCATTACGTGGACAATAAAAACCAACATAGCTTAACAAAAACCGCTGCTTTTACAGCACAATTTCCATTTTTCTTACCTGCTGGTTTTCATTGCTTTACAAAACCCCAAAAATTGTCTTCACAAAATTTTATTTTCTCTTGATGAATTGCTCATTTTCTCTTGAGAAATTTTCCGGTTTCTTTTGATGACTATATTTAAGCATTATTGAGAGTTAAATTTCGATTAAAAATAACCCCAAAATCGTCGTGCAACAGATACCAAAAATTGGTAGCACCAATAATTTAACCGCGAACCACCGGATTTTTACCCCACAAAAAATCTCTTTTCGATGCATTAAAGCAAGATTGAAACATTTCTTCCCTTTTCCCAAACAATACTTGGTATTTACAAAAATCAACCATAGCTTTGCCACTTCTTTAAAATGACGTTTAATAAATTCGTGTTCCCCTAATGCTTACAGTTCATCAAATGCCGCTTAAAAACCAGTTCCTTACCGGGATCAGTTCCGGGTATAATAAAATCTCTTACCAAAACGAGCCACAATCCATTACCTCGCCTGGTTTTACATGCGATTGCCTGGGTGTTGATTACTGTAGTGAAATCTACCAACAGAAAACTGTAAACGCTACCGAAACCAAAATCCTTAATTTTTCTTCAACAAAACCTGGTTTTGGGCTGGTGCTTTGTGTCCGGGGTTTTGATACCATCAAACCTGATTTTGAAATTGATACGGCAAAAAGTAAAAAGTTTTTTCCGCTATTTACAAGTTGGCGGCAATGCTACGGACGATACAGCAAACACGACACGACAACAAAATAAAATATGGGAAAGCCACATCATCACGCTAAAAGAAGTGCCAAAATATTTGGTGGCAAAATGGACGACTACTTGGAAATTCATGTATTATTAGATAGCAGCAAAATGGCATTTGCTGACAACCGTCATCGTGCATTGACACATAACAGTTGGTTTGTAAATCATATTTTACCTAAAATTTTTGGTGACACTATTACGAACAGTGACGGAAAACTAATTTCAGTAATTGACATTGCCGAGCAACACATATTAGATGATTTCAATTATCATTTTATTCCGACAGCACAAGACTATCTTATCTTAATGACAAAAACATCTTGGTTACACGGACAAGGTTTACCACAATCAGTTTTTACCAAAGAAGAAAAACTTACTTCAACAACATACAAATTCAATAACTAAAAATGTGGAGCGAATACTTAATTGATTTTATTGACAAACTCGGCAATCCCCCTGATGAAATTAGTAAACTAATCAAAGAAGATAATTCTGCGATTGAATACAAAGGATATGGAACCCCTGAATTAGAAATGAAATTCTTACACAAGTTATTTCTCCAAATTCAATCCGCACATCCCGAATTTGAAACCTTTTCTTGGGAACAATGCAATTCATATAACGACAATTACCATCACTTTCAGCTAACATCATTTACTGTAAACGACAAACTAAATGTTTGCAGCGATATTGACTTTTGCTTTGCATATAACGAAGAAGAGAAAATTTCATCTGATATTTATTTTGACAGTATCGAATATCCTGACCCAGAAGAAATAGAATACGCAAAAGAAAATAAACTTCAATATGATAAAGAAGGCTTAAACGAACAGTACTGGAATGCATACTGGGAACATAAGAATAAGAAATATAAATATCTTGAAATTCCTTGTTTAAAATTTCTGATAATTTTAAAATTATTAGAAAAACATTTTAGTATGTATTTTTTTCTTTACACATTCGGCAATGGAGTAAGAATAAAATTTAATAAGGAAGGTGTTATTGTAACGAATTTAGACGAGAAAGAAATGGACGGCTTACCATTAGGAGACGGAATGGATTTAGATGAATTATGAAAAGCAAAGCCACCATCAAGGGTTTTGCGTCAGGCTGGATGACGGGCAAAATTGGAGTTTTGTGCTTCTATTCAGCTATGGTGTTAGTTGACAATTTAGTGCTTCTATGCCCGCCCTTACGCAAAGCGGCAAAACGTTAGCAGTAATCATTAATAGATCCACATTGGATTTGAAGAATTCATTAACATTGTAATAATAAATTAAGTAGAAACTATAAAATATAAGTAAATGTGTACTATTTCAGATAAGATTAAATTCTGCACCTGCAGCAGTGATTTAGCAACTTTAAAACATTATTGGGTTTTGTACAGGCGTACTCGAGGAAAAAATGAATTTA
>CAJATL010000069.1 GCA_903944895.1 uncultured Bacteroidota bacterium | reverse complement strand
TTCGTTTACAATTTCGTGTATCGAATAGGTGATAATAATTGTATCGAACTGGTTGTTTTTATTGTCCAAAGGAATGATGAAGGCATCCTGAGAAGCGAGACGAAAGGTTTTGGTAAAATCTTTTACAGGATTTTCAATTTGATTTGCCCCGAGATTAAACCTGAATCCGGGTTGGTTGATTTCGACAGGTTTCTCCGTAAAAATCTTTTCGCTAATCTTTAATTGTTTGTAAATCGGATTGAGTAAAAGGTAATCCAGGTTGAGTTTTGTGCTATCAGCGGATTGATTTTCAATTACCTGGTTTTTGTTTTTTAAAAGATATTCGTTGTAATTGATTGCGAAATCTCCTAAATTCAGGTTGTTTATTATCAGATTTTGATAGTATTGAGCAATCTTGTAAGTTTTGGATGTTACATAAAACTGCTGCTTATCAACCATCCGGAACCAAAAGAAACCTGTAATCATAAACCACAAAATTACAGGAATAGCATATCTGTGGAATTTATTGGACAAAATTTGATTCTGACTTTTTAGGATTACTGCCAAAAGCCGATCATACCAGTTTTTACTTAAATTCTCCAAAATCAGTGTTTGTGTTTAGTAATTTGTGTGATGTTTGTTTAGTTAAGAAATTAACATTCTTCGAAAAAATGGTATTAACAATCTAAAATCCCAAATCCAAATCATCGTTAAAAATCAAATCACAAGATTCTCTAAAATTGCAAACATAAGGAATTTTACTGTTCAATTTTTCAAAGTTCGCAAAAAGGACTACTTAAAAAGCGCTTAGGCATGAACAAAGCTGAATTGCTTAACGTTTACAGTTGTTGTAAAAATAATAATTAATTTTGTTGCCGGTAAAAGCAACATATCAACTCGATCTGTTCAACAATAAGTAAAATCTAATAGTATGGTAAAAATTGGAATATTTTATGGCTCTTCGACCGGCAATACCGAAAAAATTGCTGATTTGATCAGGAATGCTTTTGGTAGCGAAAACGCAACCACGATAAATGTTGAAGATGCTGACCCTAAAGATCTCGAAAAATTTCCGTACCTGATTTTCGGAACTTCAACATGGGGCATTGGCGATTTGCAGGATGACTGGGACGATTTTATCGAGGTAGTCGAAAACGCTGATCTCAGCGGAAAAAAAGTCGCCCTTTTTGGTTTGGGAGACCAGGAAATTTATACCGATAGCTTTGCTGATGGCGTGGCTAAAATTTATAGACGAATTGCAGGAAAAACCACCATTGTTGGAAGCTGGCCCAATCAGGATTATTTGTTTGATGAGTCGGAAGCTCTGAAAGATGGGAAATTTGTAGGTTTGATTATTGACGAAGATAATCAGACAAAACTCACTGTTCAGCGTGTTACAAGCTGGGTTGAAGGTTTAAAGAAAGAGTTCGTTTAGAAAATACAGGATAACACTAAAATATAAAAACCCGCCAGATTATGAGCGGGTTTTTGTGTTTTTTTACAGAACGATTCTGTCCTAAAATTAGGCAATTTTCTTTTGTATTACGAGGCAAGCCGGGTCTGAATGCTGTTGCGAACATTTTCGCTAAGCGATTTATAGGTTTGTTTGCCCGGTTGTATCGGAGTTAAAAAATTAACGGTCACTTGCCGGAATGGCCTGGGGAAAATACTTCCTGAAGGAAGAGCGCGCCAGGCGCCATCGATAGCAACAGGTACAACCGGAACACCAAGTTCACGGCTCAGGATGGCAAAGGTTTCTTTAAACTGGCCCATCGAACCATCTTTGCTGCGTGTGCCTTCCGGGAAAATGATGATGTTCTTGTTGTTTTGCAAAGCCATGGCCATTTTCTGGATCGAGAGGCGCAAATCGTTGTTCAGGTCAACAATGATGATATTATTGCGGGTTGCAAGGAATTTAAGCCAACGCTGACGGATATGTTTTTCCTTGGCATAAAAATAGGTCCGGCTAAAAGTTTTTCGATTGAGCAACGAAGCAATGAAAAAACCGTCGAACGAACTTTGATGGTTGGGCGCAATAATGCAGGAAGTGGTTGGAATGTTTTGCAACCCGTCGTATTTCATCCTGAAATAAACCTTGAAAATATATTTCGATAATTTTAAGGTCATCTGACTGAAGTACCAGGAAGTTGGATAACGGAAGGTAACTTTTTCTTTCAAAATATCCGACCAGTTAATCTTTTCAAGATGCAATTTGTTTTTCTTTTCGCGGATATATTCGGCGAGTTTTACAACCGATGGAAAATTCATCAGGTTTTCCACTTTCATCTCAACACCAAACGATTTTTCGAGCCAGGTCTGAAGGCCGACTTTATCCAACGAATCCAGGCCAAGGTCAAATTCGAGGTTGTCATCAGGCAAAACTTCAACCGATTTTTGCTCTTTTAAATAAGAGCTTAGAATGTCGTATTCTTCAAATGACTTTTCGTATTTTTTGGCAGCTTCTTTCTCTGGAGCTACCAACATCTCCGCTAATTTAAATCGCTGGATTTTCCCAAGCCTGGTGCGGGGTAATTCCATATTTACCAAGGTGAAGGCTGTGATTTTTTTTGAAGATGAAACCTCTTTGTTGATCTTTTCGTTTAACTCGTTTCTGAAATATGCCGATGGGTCGGTAATTTGTTTTGCAGCCAATGCAGCTTTATCAGGAAGGATTACGGCATGAAGTTTATCGTGGTGCATCATGATGCCAACTTCTGAGATGCCTTCAATTTTCTCGATGAGCATGGCTTCGAGTGGAACAGGATTGATGTTTTTCCCGTTCGATAAGATGATAATCTCCTTTTTCCGACCAGTAATTCTTACAAAATTATCTTTATCAACTTCTCCCAGATCACCGGTGTAGAGCCAGCCATCACGCAGTACTTCCAGGGTTTCTTCGGGTCGGTTATAATAACCCTGCATAATATTTTTGCCTGAAGCAACAATTTCGCCATCCCTGATTTCGATCGTAGTCCCTGGCATCACTTGACCGGCGGCGCCAATTACCCAATGGTCGGGCCGTGTAAACGAAATCATCGGAGCAGCCTCGGTCATGCCGTAACCTTCGAGCATTTCGAAGCCCAGGGTTTTGTAATCGCTGGCAACATCGATTTCGAGTGGCGCACCGCCACAAACCATGTATTTGACGTTCCCGCCAAATTTTTGATGAACGGCTTTAAAGATTTTTTTCGAAAATGATCTTGATTTAAGTTTTGAAGCAAGCGAAAAAAGAACCCTGGCGGCCTTTTTGGCGTTTATTTTATCCATAACACCTTTGCGTATTGCAGCATACAGCCTGGGAACGCCAATGATAATGCTTACTTTGTGCCTTTGAAGTGTGTTGAGAATATCTTCGGTTGCCAAAGATGGCGACATGGCTACTTTTCCGCCTGCAAATAGCGGTGCAGCCATTGATCCGATGAGTGGAAAAATATGATGAAGCGGCAGAAGCAACATGGTTGTTTCGTTGGCTCCATAAATATTGATGTCCTCAGTAACAGCTTTTATATTTACGAAAAGGTTTTCGAAAGATAACATCACACCTTTTGGACTTCCGGTGGTGCCCGAAGTATAAATAATCACTGCGGTTTTTTGCAGGTCTTTAATCTCAACTTCATTAACCTCATTTTTAAGTTGCAGGTTTTGAAGATCATCCAAAACAATAAGTTCCGGAGCATTTTTGACTGATTTTATGATGCCTTCGACCATGGCTTTTTTTTCGGCGGAGCAGAAAATCAATTCGGGTGTACAATCTTCGATCATGTATTTAAGCTCAGGTGCTGAGGCCATGATGTCAACCGGGACAAAGATTGACCCTTCCATCCAGGCACCATAAAAAGCGTAAATGTATTCCGGTCGGTTTTCCGAAAATATCATCACTTTCTGAGGCCGGAAATTACTGATTATTTCTTTGTAACTATTGATGCTGCGCAGGAGATCGGTGTAAGTGAATAATTTATCCCGATAAGCTAATGCAGTTCCTGCATGATTTTGTAGAAATTTCATAGTTTAAAATTTAGTAGGCAAAATTACTAAAATGTATCAATTTCCGGTCTTTTTTTTAAAGGGTCAGATTTAAATGAGTTCATTTTTAAATGATTGGCTGGTCTTCACCAAAAAAAATCCTGATAATTGGGCTGTAAAATGATGTCCGATGCCGAAAATATTTTATGGTTCCGACGATTGGAGAGATGCTCTTTCCGTGCTATTTTAAGGGTTTTAACAGGTATTCCAGCCCGTTGAGCTTAATTTCGTACATGGTATTGAGCAACATGCCCAGATTGCCTTTTGGGAAACCGTTTCGGTGATACCAAACAAGGTAATATTCGGGCAGATTGCAAATAAATGTGCCTTTGTATTTGCCATAGGGCATTTTTTCGGTGACTAGTTTTTTAAGGATTTCGCTGTCCATCAACTTATATTTCCGGAGGTTTACGGTCTTGTTTTTTTTCTGAATGTCTGCGTTTGTTCTCTAATCGCCGGTGACGAGATGCCATCGAAGGTTTGGTAGGTTTACGCATTTTTTGTGGAGTTAATGCGTGTTGTAAAAGCAGATAAAATTTACTGATTGCATTTTCTTTGTTTTTAAGTTGGGAGCGGTCATCCTGCGATACAATAATCAGTTCACCTTCGCTGCTGATCCTGTTTTTCAACTTCAGTAATAATAGTTCTTTCTCGCTTTCATTGAGCAATATTGATTCAGAAATGTTAAACCTAAGCTCAACCTTTGTGTTGACTTTGTTCACATTTTGCCCGCCAGGACCGCTGCTGCGGGAGGTACTAAAAACAAATTCAAGTTCAAAAGGTCTTTCTGCAAGCAAATTATTTTCCGCTGGTGTCATCTTTTTTTTATCTGAAACGAACGATTTTCGTCAACATTTTATAGGTTAATTTGCTTAACAGAAAAGTGAAGCTATCCCGGTTGTTGATTAATTTTTAACATACCTGATACTGTAGCCACATTTTCTTTCACCGGATGTATACGAAACTTCCGTGTTGTAACTCGTTAATTCGATGTAATAAGCCCAGGTGGCATAATTTGCACTTGGCGAACTACTCCAGAAAAATGTAGCACTATTTATTCCGCCAAATTCTCCGGTTTCGGTTCGCTGGCCTGCTAAAGGAGCATTAAATCCAATGCTGCCTCCCGGTAATAATTCGTTGTAAAGGGCTTCTTTGTGCACCTCGTAAAGGCCTTGTATCAAAGTTTCCTGCTCTCCTTTGGTTGGTAAATGCCATCCCAATGGAGCTGACTTACGGGCTGTTTCCCAATTATAAAGCCTTCCATAGGTTTTGCAGTTTGACTGGTTGTTTTCGTAACACCAACTTCCGTTTGGCGTTGCCAGATTAAAATTCTGTGCCATCCAGGTTTGTCCGCCAATTTTGATGACATCATATTTTTGACCATCGCGGACATCGGTAAAATAACCATGCTTTTTGTCGGTCCAAACAATTGCCGAGGCTTTTTCCTGTTCCAGGCTGTCGGCAGTATTTTGCCGGATTAATGCAAGTTTCAGGCTTTCAGCATTGGCAATACTGTCGGCTTCGGCTTTGTTTTTTAGGTTTGCAAGGCTATCGGCATACCGGGTGCTATCCTGAACGAGTTTTCGCCACTTTTCTTCTTCGGATGGCCCTCCGGTAAATTTCATGTAGGCAAAAATCCCTATCGAAATAATTACGAATGCCAGAATCAGGTAAGTAAAGATTTTTGATTTGGGCTTATTTTCAGGAATACCTTTATTTTCAACAGGCTTCGAAGCTGGTGCCTGGATTTTAGCTTTTTCTTCTTTTTTTGGCGGAGGAGTTTTCGCTTTAGGTTCGGGCTTTGAAGCAACTTCGTCAATCAGCGTCCTATCATCGCTGATGGTAGTTGAAGGTGCAGGATTTTTTGAAGATTTCCTTTCATCAACATGCTTGCTTTGATCCTGTTCAAGTTCCAGATCAGCTAACGCCGCTCTAAATTCATTGCACGATTGAAACCGGTCGCCGGGTTTCTTGGCGGTGGCTTTTTGAATAATCTGGTTAAAGATATCAGGGATGCCGCTCAAAAGAGGCAGCGGTTCGGCATAAATCTTATTAAAAATCTGGAAATTGGAAATCGTTGTTGCGTCGTAGGGCGGCTGGCCCTGCAGGATATAAAATAAGGTTACACCAAGCGAATAAATATCACTCCGGTGATCGATGTTTTTGTCGGCATTTACAAGTTCGGGGCTCATGTAAACGGGTGTTCCCATTTGGGTGCCTGTATGCGTAAGTGCAGCATCGGTTTCGAGCATTTTTGCAATTCCAAAATCCAGGATTTTCGGTTCTAAGTTTCCCACCAAAAATATGTTTGATGGTTTCACGTCGCGGTGCACAATGCCCTTGCTGTGGGCATAGCTAAAAGCATCCAGGACTTTCATAAATAACCGGACAGATTCCTGTAGCGGCAGTTTCCCGTTTTCTTTGATGTAATCGCTCAAATCGGAACCATCAAGATATTCCATCACAATGGCCAAAAAGTCGCTCTGCTCTTCGTAATCGATAACTTTAACAATGTTCTGATGATTCAGGCTGGCGATCATTTTGGCTTCCTGAAGGAAACGTTGGCGAATTTTTGCATTGGCAGTCAAAACCGGGTTCAGCACCTTGATGGCTACTTTTGTATCTAATTTTTCGTGGATGGCTTCATAAACGGTCGCCATCCCACCTTCGCCTATGAGACGGCTTATGCGGTAATTCAGAATTTTTTTTCCAATCATTTTTTTTGAAATTGAATCGAAACTTTTCTTTTTCGATAGACCTGCCAAAAGTAGGTAAATCGCTTTTACCCTTTCAAAAATAAACCTTAAGAATTTTAAGGGAGTTTTGATTAAAACTGCTTTTCATAGCTGGTTAATCATGAGACGCACAACGCCCTCATTATAGCGATGCTGGTTAGTCTCTCTATTTTACTTATGAAAACACTGGCAAGCATTGAAATCCCATCTTTGGTAAATGCTAATTGCAATGAGATTTTTAGATGTTTTACGGAATATGTCATCACAATTTGTGATAAGCTCCTGCCATTTTGGTTTTGAAGGTTGAAAAATAAAATCCTTCCGGGAATCGGTCAATACCAGGTTTCATTGATTGTGTTAAAGCTCTGGTTTCAACTTCATACATCTCGGCAAGGTCAAAATCCAACATCACTTTTTGACCTCTGCTTTCATAAATTTTGGTTTCGATTATCGTAAGCGGATTATGAAAAATAATCACTACTGACCGACAAAAATATCATTAATTAGCTGAATGCCTTGTAATTGTTCCGTCCGTCAGCTGGCGGACTTTGTAACTGAAGGGGTCATCTTTCTTTCTACCAACATTTAGTCCCTAACGGGACTACCCCGTAAGGGTAAAATGTTGGTAGAAAGTAGGATACGAAAAAGTTTAAAGTCCCGTAGGGACGAAATGTTTTTTTGCCGGTCAACAGTGAAAAATAATAATGATATTTTGAATTGAACACAAACGCTGCTAATGTGTTATAATATTCTTCAAAACTGCTGAATCGAAACCCTTATAACACGAAATCCCATTTAAAAAATTCTTACTTAATCTATTGTAAAATATCTTTTTTAAGAAAAACACATTACTATGCCTATGAAAAACTCATTACTTTTTTTGACTCTTTTTTGGTTTAACCTTAGCCCCGGCATCTTCGCGCTGGCTCCGCAAACCTTCAAATACCAGGCGGTGGCCCGCGATTTGAACGGCAATCCTGTAATGAACCAGAATGTTTCGGTAAAAATCGTCATCCTTGCCGGAAGCACTTCCGGTACAATGGTTTACAGTGAGTTGCACAGCACTGTAACAAACAGCCTTGGATTATTTAACCTCGAAATCGGAAATCCGGTACAGGTTTTATCCGGTAGTTTTGCTGCGATTGATTGGGGTGCTGCTACGCATTTCCTGAAACTGGAGATTGACCCCTCGGGCGGCTCAAATTTCCAGCTTATGGGAATATCTCAACTGCTTTCGGTGCCGTATGCGCTGTTTGCCGAAAACACCGCCAACAAAGACGATGCTGATGCTGACCCATCCAATGAGTTGCAAACCATCATCAAAGATGGACAAACCGTAACGCTTTCGGATGGCGGAGGTTCTTTTACTGATGAAACTAACGATGCCGATGCCAATCCGACCAACGAGCTACAAACGCTCAGCCAAAACGGATTAAACGTTTCGCTTTCGCAAGGTGGCGGCACCATTAACGTTGCTGATAACGACAACAATCCGGCAAACGAACTCCAACAAATAAGCAAGGTTGGAAATACCGTTTCGCTTTCGCAGAATGGCGGCTCGTTTTCCGACGAAAACACTACTTACCAGGCAGGCGCTGGCTTGCAGCTTACCGGAACAACTTTTAGTAACTCGGCGCCCGACCAAACGGTAACAATTAATACGGGCAACGGTATTTCAAAATCAGGTACCTACCCCAGCTTCACCATTGCCAACACGCTGCCCGACCAGATTGTTACCATCGAGGGAACCGGTGCTGCCAGTGTTACCGGAACCTATCCAAATTTTATCATTCATACCAATGCTGCCGATTCGAGCGCAACTGATGAACTGCAAGCGCTTGCTCAAAACGGGAATGAAGTTACTTTATCGAAAGGTGGTGGAGTGATTTCGGTTGCCGATGATGACAGTGACCCGGCCAATGAACTGCAAACTGTTACCGAAAGCGATTACCAGGTCACGCTTTCGCAAGGCGGAGGTTCGTTTATGACAGGCGTAAAATCATATACCCAAACCGAAATTGATGCTCTGACTACCTACAACGGCCTAACCGTAATTAACACCACAACCAATTGTGTGAATTATTACACGCTCAACAATTGGTTTGAAGCTTGTGGAACCTGCATTCCTCAACCTACGCAGGCCAATGCTGGGGCTGACCAGTTTTATCCCGATCTAACAACTTCTGTTACTCTGGAAGCCAACACCCCAGCTAATGGAACTGGATTGTGGACAATTTTGAGCGGTGAAGGTGGAAACTTTGATGATGCTTCTAATCCGATTTCCGGATTTACAGGCCAGGATTGCCAGTCCTATATTTTAATGTGGTCGGTAACTACAAGTTGTGGCTCAAGCACCGATACCGCAAATATTGTTTTTATTTACCAGCCCTCCACGCCCGATGCAGGCTCCGACCAGATTGATATTGGCGGTTCCACAACTACACTGGCTGCAAACACACCAGGCGATGGCACAGGTTTGTGGACTGTTGTTAGTGGTGAAGGTGGTTGGTTTGACGACCCAACTTCGCCTGTATCTGCATTTACCGGCGATCCTTCGACCGATTATACGCTAAGTTGGACCATAAGCACGCTTTGCGCAAGTTTAAGCGACAACGTAAACATACGCTTTTGGAGTTGCGGTTTGCCTCTGGCAGTAAACCACCTAACCACAGGTGGCGTAGCTCCTGTTGATAAATCGGTTTCTTATGGCACGGTTACAAATATCCCCGGCGCTCCCACGAAATGCTGGATAACCAGCAACCTGGGTGCAAGCCAGCAGGCAACCGCAGTGAACGATGATACCGAAGCCTCTGCAGGTTGGTACTGGCAGTTTAACCGCATGCAAGGCTACAAGCACGATGGCACAACCCGCACACCTAACACCGCTTGGGTAGGCCTCATAAGCGAACCCTCCGATTGGACTATGGTAAATGACCCTTGCGCCCTTGAACTTGGCGCAGGCTGGCGTATCCCTACATTTGCTGAATGGAACGCTGTGGATGCAGGCGGGAACTGGACAAATTGGAACGGCCCCTGGAACTCCGATTTGAAAATGCATGCTGCCGGCTTAATCTACCACCTCGGTTTTTGGTTGGATTATCGCGGGATAGACGGCTGCTACTGGAGCAGTTCACGTGAAATGTTGAGTTATGGCTGGAACCTGTACTTCTGGAGTGGATACAGCGGCGAAAACAACGAAGACAAATCCAGCGGGCTCTCCGTACGCTGCCTCAGAGATTAAACCTTATTTGAGAACTAAATCGTTCGAAGATCATAACGTTAAAGGTTTCACTATTAAAAAAGGTGAAACCTTTTTCGTGAGTATAAAAACTGATGAAAAAATAAATATGGAAGTAAGGCATTGAATTTCAATGGAGTGAGGGGTTGTACTAAGTAATCGAAATACTTTAACTACTATCATCAGTTTTAAATCCAATTCTTTTCCGGCTTTGTTGAACGGTTTGTTGTTTGTCTTTTTGAATCAGGAAATTTATCGCATCGTCAACATCTTTAAACTGTTTGTAGTATTTGGTTTCAATTTTCGTAAACGGATTTTATAACATTTTATTAACCTTTTGGACTGAACACAAACGCTGTTAATGTGTTATAACATTCTTCAAAATTGCTAAATCGAAATCCTTAGAACACGAAATCCCTCTTAAAAAATCCTTACTTAATCTATTGTAAAATATCTTTTTTAAGAAAAACACATTACTATGCCTATGAAAAACACATTACTTTTTTTGACACTTTTTTGGTTTAACCTTAGCCCCGGCATTTTCGCCCAGGCTCCGCAAGCCTTCAAATACCAAGCGGTGGCCCGCGATTTGAACGGCAATCCTGTAATGAACCAGAATGTCTCGGTAAAAATCGTCATCCTTGCAGGAAGCACTTCCGGTACAATGGTTTACAGTGAGTTGCACAGCACAGCAACAAACAGCCTTGGATTATTTAACCTTGAAATCGGAAATCCGATACAGGTTTTATCCGGCAGTTTTGCTGCGATTGACTGGGGTGCTGCTACTCATTTCCTTAAACTGGAGATTGACCCCTCGGGCGGCTCAAATTTCCAGCTTATGGGAATATCTCAATTGCTTTCGGTGCCTTATGCGTTGTTTGCCGAAAATACCGCCAACAACGACGATGCAGATGCCGATCCATCCAACGAATTGCAAACCATCATCAAAGATGGACAAACTGTAACACTTTCGGATGGCGGCGGTTCTTTTACCGATGAAACAAACGATGCCGATTCCAATCCGACCAACGAGTTGCAAACCCTTAACCAAAACGGATTAAATGTTACGCTTTCACAAGGTGGCGGCACCATTAATGTTGCCGATAACGACAATAATCCAGCAAACGAACTCCAGCAAATAAGCAAGGTTGGAAATACCGTTACGCTTTCGCAGAATGGCGGCTCGTTTACCGACGAAAACACTACTTACCAGGCAGGCGCTGGCTTGCAGCTTACCGGAACGACTTTCAGTAACTTGGCGCCCGACCAAACGGTTACAATTAATGCGGGAAACGGGATTTCAAAATCAGGTACCTACCCAGGTTTCACCATTACCAACACGCTTCCCGACCAAATTGTTACCATCGAGGGAACCGGCGCAGCCAGTGTTACAGGAACTTATCCAAACTTTATCATTCACACCAATGCTGCCGATTCGAGTGCTACCGATGAATTGCAAACGCTTGCCCAAAACGGTAATGAAGTTACTTTATCGAAAGGTGGTGGAGTGATTTCGGTTGCAGATGATGACAGTGACCCGGCTAACGAACTGCAAACTGTCACCGAAACCGATTACCAGGTTTCACTTTCGCAAGGCGGAGGTTCGTTTATGACCGGTGTAAAATCATATACCCAGGCTGAAATTGATGCTCTGACTACCTACAACGGTCTAACCGTCCACAATTCGACCACCAACTGCATCAATTATTACTTTCTCAACAACTGGTTTGAAGCCTGCGGAACCTGCACACCACCGCCATCTCAGGCTTTTGCCGGAAACGACACGATTGTTACTGGAGGTGCGACTTCGGTAAATTTATCCGCAAATACACCTGAAAAAGGAGTTGGTTCCTGGATTGTTCTCAGCGGTGAAGGTGGTGGTTTTGATGATGCTTCAAATCCAAATGCTTTATTTACGGGACTTTTGGAAACTACGTATGTGTTGCGATGGTCAATCAGCAATTCATGCGGGACAAGATCTGATGATGTCGCCATTGGTTTTTACACATTTACTTGTGGAAGCACCATTACTGATGAACGTGATGGTCAAACTTACTCCACCGTGCAAATTGGCACCCAATGCTGGATGGCGCAAAACCTGAACACAGGAACGTTGATTTCCGGCACAAGTAATCCAGCCAACAATGGTGCCATCGAAAAATACTGCTATAGCGACAATGCAGCTAATTGCGATGTTTATGGTGGCCTTTATCAATGGGACGAAATGATGGGTTACACCAACACCCCGGGAGTGCAGGGAATTTGCCCTACAGGCTGGCATTTGCCTGCCAATGTCGAATGGACAGCACTTACCACCTATCTTGGAGGCGAAAGTGTTGCAGGCGGAAAAATGAAAGAAACCGGCACAACCCACTGGTTTACACCCAATACAGATGCTACCAACAGCAGTGCTTTTGCGGCTTTGCCCGGCGGTAACCGTACAACCAATGGTTCGTTCGATTATCTGACTGGTTATGGAATCTTCTGGTCATCTACACCTCTTGATGAAAATTCAGCTTGGTACCTGTATCTGTATTACAATTCAGCCAGTGCTCCACTTGTTCACTACGATAAAACGATAGGTTATTCGGTTCGCTGCATCAGGGATGAATCTCCCCAATCCAATCAAGCACCATCCATTCCTTTCGACCCTCAGCCTGCAGATGGTGCAACAGATAACGTTATAAATCCTTCCTTGTCGTGGAGTTGTACTGATCCGGAAAACGACCCGCTGACTTTTGATGTTTATTTTGGAACCGAAAATCCACCTGCAATGGTTGCAACTGCACAAACCGAAGTCACGTTTGGCCCGGGTTTGCTGGCACACAGCACAGCTTATTATTGGAAAATCGTTTCTCACGATAATCACAGCAATAGTGCGGAAAGCCCTGTCTGGACATTTACAACCATCACTGAACCTATTTGGCAGTGTGGAAATACCATTGTTGATGCAAGAGATAATCAAACTTACTCCACCGTGCAAATTGGCACCCAGTGCTGGTTGGCGCAAAACCTGAACATAGGAACCCGGATTGACGGAACAAGCAATGCAGCCAATAACGGAGCTATCGAAAAGTACTGCTATAGCAACAATGCAGCTAATTGCAATGTTTATGGAGGTCTTTATCAATGGGACGAAATGATGGGTTACACAAACACCCCGGGAGTGCAGGGTATTTGTCCGCCAACTGGCGGATGGCATTTACCCACCAATGCCCAATGGACAGCACTTACAACCTATCTTGGCGGCGAAAGTGTTGCAGGCGGAAAAATGAAAGAAACCGGCACAGACCGCTGGTTTACACCGAATACAGATGCTACAAACAGCAGTGGATTTACCGCTTTGCCAGGCGGTAACCGTACAACCAATGGTTCGTTCGATTATCTGACCGGTTATGGAATCTTCTGGTCATCTACACCTCTTGATGAAAATTCAGCATGGTACCTGTATCTGTATTACATGTCAGCCAGTGCTCCACTGGTTCACTACGATAAAACGATAGGTTATTCGGTGCGATGCATCAGGGATGAGTCTCCCCAATCCAATCAAGCACCATCCATTCCGTTCGATCCTCAGCCTGCAGATGGTGCTATAGATAACGTTATAAATCCTTCCTTGTCGTGGAGTTGTACTGATCCGGAAAACGACCCGCTGACTTTTGATGTTTATTTTGGAACCCAAAATCCACCTGCAATGGTTGCAACTGCACAAACCGAAGTCACGTTTAGTCCGGGTTTGCTGGCTTACAGTACAGCATATAATTGGAAAATCGTTGCACACGATAATCATGGGAATAGTGCGGAAAGCCCGGTCTGGACATTTACAACAATCACTGAACCCATCTGGCAGTGTGGAAATACGATTGTTGATGCAAGAGATAATCAAACTTACTCCACCGTTCAAATCGGCACGCAATGCTGGATGTCACAAAACCTGAACATAGGAAACCAGATTGCCGGAACAAGCAATCCAGCCAACAACGGAACTATCGAAAAGTACTGCTATGAAGATAATGCAGCTAATTGTGATGTTTATGGAGGCCTTTACCAGTGGAACGAAATGATGGAATATTCCACTACTGAAGGTATTCAGGGAATTTGTCCGCCAACTGGCGGATGGCATTTACCCACCGATGCCGAATGGACAGCACTTACAACCTTTCTTGGTGGCGAAAGTGTTGCCGGCGGAAAAATGAAAGAAACCGGGACAACACACTGGTTTTCACCCAATACCGGTGCAACAAATTCGAGTGGATTTACAGCTCTACCGGGTGGTTCTCGCTACGCGGGAGCGTTCTACTTCTTTGGGAACTTCGGTATGTTCTGGGGTTCTACCCAGACCACAAGTAGTACTGCCTTAGGATGGGTCCTGGACTATAACATCGCCAGGTTAGGCAGTGATAACTTTACCAAGGCTTATGGTTTTTCGGTTCGTTGTTTGAGGGATGAATCACCACAATCCAACCTATCGCCATCCATTCCGTTCGATCCTCAGCCTGCAGATGGTGCTCTGGATATTGCCATAAACTCTGCCTTGTCGTGGAGTTGTACTGATCCTGAAAACAACCCGCTGACTTTTGATGTTTATTTTGGAACCGAAAATCCACCTGCAATGGTTGCAACTGCGCAAACCGAAGTCACGTTTAGCCCGGGTTTGCTAGCTTACAGTGCATCTTATTATTGGAAAATCGTTGCACACGATAATCACGGCAATACTTCTGAAAGTACTGTCTGGACATTTACAACCGTCACTGAACCCATTTGGCAGTGTGGAAATACGATTGTTGATGAACGAGACGGACAAACCTACTCCACCATTCAAATTGGCACCCAATGCTGGACGTCGCAAAACCTGAACATAGGAAACCAGATTGCCGGAACAAACAATCCAGCCAACAACGGAACTATCGAAAAGTACTGCTTCAGCAACAATGCAGCTAATTGCGATGTTTATGGAGGCCTTTACCAGTGGAACGAAATGATGAACTATACAGCTACACCCGGCGTGCAGGGTATTTGCCCCATCAACTGGCACCTGCCCACTGATGCCGAGTGGACAATTTTAACCACTTCTTTGGGTTTCGAGAGTGTTGCCGGTGGCAAAATGAAAGAAACCGGAACTACACATTGGAATTCTCCCAACACCAGTGCAACAAATTCGAGTGGCTTTACTGGTCTTCCGGGCGGTGACCGCTTCGACGATGGTGCGTTTTACGTCATAGGCTTCAACGGCTACTTCTGGAGTTCTACCGAGTACTCGCCAATAAACTCGCCTGTAAACGCCTGGAACCGTGGCCTGTTCTATAACACCGCACTCATCAGCCGTACCAACAACACCAAAACTTATGGTTTTTCGGTTCGTTGTTTGAAGGATTAGACAAATTGACTATTTTGGCATATTAAAGGTTTCACCTTTTTAAAAGGTGAAACCTTTTTCGTAAATAATAATAACGGACGGTGAAATTAATATGGAAATAAGGCATTGAATTTCAATGGAGTGAGGGGTTGTACTATGGTTTTGAAAGGATAAGGTTTTTTTGTTTCAGATAAAAAATGGAAATCTTATTTTTCGATCAATAAATCCTGGTGAAATACTTGTAACCAAGGCTCATCAGCCAAAGCAGCTTATTTAAACCCAATTCTTTTCCGGCTTTGTTGAGTTGCTTGTTGTTTGTCTTTTTGAAGCAGAAAATTTATTGCATCGTAAACATCTTTAAACTGTTTGTCGTATTTTGTTTCGATTTCACGGAGTTTTTCGGTTAAATCTTTGTGCGTCAATGCGTATTGCCGCATAAAAACAAAGGCACGCATAATGGCGATGTTTACAACAATGGCTTTATCCGAATTTAAAATACCGCTCAACATAGCTAAACCTTGCTCAGTAAAGGCATGTGGCAAATATTTGGTGTATTTTCCTCGGCCTGTTTCTAAGGTTTCAATTTGCAACCTTTGAGAATTAGAGGTTTCAATTGCAACCTTAGAACCTCCCATTCAGTTTTATTAAGCTGAAACATAAAGTCGGATGGAAACCGGTTTATATTTCTTTTAAATGCAAGGTTCAGATTTTTGGTCTGAACTTCATACATCTCGGCAAGGTCAAAATCCAACATCACTTTTTGACCTCTGATTTCATAAATTTTGGTTTCGTTTTGTTGGAGCTGCATATTTAATTTGTTGATATTAATACGCTTAAAAATACTTTAACTACCATCATCAGTTTTAAACCCAATTCTTTTCCGGCTTTGTTGAGCGGTTTGTTGTTTGTCTTTTTGAAGCAGAAAATTTATCGCATCGTAAACATCTTTAAACTGTTTGTCGTATTTGGTTTCGATTTCACGGAGTTTTTCGGTTAAATCTTTGTGCGTCAAAGCATATTGCCGCATGAAAACAAAAGCTCGCATAATGGCAATGTTTACATCAATTGCTTTTTCGCTGCCCAAAACACTCGAAAGCATCGAAACTCCCTGTTCTGTAAAGGCAAATGGTAAATATCTTGTACCACCTCTCTTGTTTGAGGTGCTAAAATTGCACC
>CAJATL010000068.1 GCA_903944895.1 uncultured Bacteroidota bacterium | reverse complement strand
GAACTAAAGGTTCCATTTCCTGAAGTTGCCCAGGTTAAAGTTCCATAATTTGTAGCTGTTCCGGCCAAAGTATGCGTACTTCCCTGGCAGATGGATGCATCATTTCCCGCATATACAGTAGGCGTTTTTTGAATGACCAATGTTTTATTATCTGCGGCGGAGACTATACAAGGCGAAATTGCTGAGGCAGTCAAAGTTAACGTGACAATTCCGTTTGTAACGTCAGTTGTGCCTGGAGTGTAAACCGGGGTAAGTGAGCTTGTCGAACTAAAGGTTCCATTTCCGGAAGTTGTCCATAAAACACTTGCGTGATTCGTTGCGGTTCCGGCCAAAGTATGTGTGCTTCCCTGACAAATTGTTGCATCAGTTCCCGCATTTGCAGTTGGATTTTTTCTGATAATAAGAGTTTTGCTATCTGAAGTTGATGTGGTACATGGCAAAATTGCCGAAGCTGTTAAAGTAAGAGTTAGTGTTCCTGCCGTAATATCGGCAGTACTAGGCGTGTAAACCGGAGTTAGTGAGCTTGCCGAACTAAATGTCCCGGTTCCTGAAGTTGTCCAGGCAACAGTTCCCTGATTTGTTGCGGTTCCGGCCAAAGTATGTGTACTTCCCTGACAAATGGTGGCATCAGTTCCTGCATTTGCAGTTGGATTTTTTCTGATAATAAGTGTTTTGCTATCAGAAGCAGAAACTGTACAAGGCGAAATTGCAGATGCCGTCAAAGTCAGTGTTACCGTGCCTGCTGTAACATCTGCATTTCCAGGTGTGTAAATCGGGCTTAATGAGCTTGCCGAAGTAAATGTCCCAGTTCCTGAGGTTGTCCAGGCCACCGTTCCCTGATTTGTTGCGGTTCCGTCCAAAGTATGTGTGCTTCCCTGGCAAATGGAAGCATCAGCTCCGGAATTGGCCGTTGGTGCTTTTTGAATGTTCAGAATTTTACTGTCAGAAGCATTAATTGTGCATGGAGAAACAGGCGAAGCCAGCAGAGTTAAGGTAATTGTTCCGTTTGTAACATCAGCCACAGAAGGCGTGTAAACCGGAGTTAGTGAGCTTGTCGAACTAAAAGTACCTGTACCGGAAGTTGTCCAGGCCAACGTTCCCTGATTTGTTGCAGTTCCGGCCAAAGTATGTGTGCTTCCCTGGCAAATGGTTGCATCAGTCCCTGCATTTACTGTTGGCAATTTTTGGATTGAAAGGAACAAACAATCAGAGGCCTGGTATGTGAATGGTTCGATAGGAAATGCTTTAATGCAGAGTTGAACCATACCAGTGGCTTTGTCATTAATTCCGGGAGTATAAACCGGATTAAGTAATGTGTTATTATTAAATGTCCCATCCCCTGTGGTTGACCAAAGCAACGAACTAAAATTTGAAGCTGAGGCAGTGGTCAGGTAAAAAACATCGTTTTCGCAAATCGTGTCATGTAACCCGGCGTATGCAGTCGGACTGCCTGTGGGTATCATGATAAAAAGATCCAGGTCATCAATAGAATCATTACAAAAATCTCCATTTGCCTTAAGTGTCAGTTTTACGGAACCATTGTTATTATCATCGTTGCCGGGATTATAAAAAGTGTGTAAAACGTTAATATTTTCAAAAACACCATCGCCTGAGGTACTCCAGATAATTGAAGTTGCATTTTGGGCAAAGGCACTTTCGGTAGCGTAGGCAACTCCCGGAGTTACTGTGGCGTCTTCGCCGGCATAAGCTACAGGGGTTTTTTGGATGACAAGGATAGTTGTGTCATCAACCGAAAAAGTACAGGGCGAAATTGCTGGTGCATACAGAATCAATGAAACTGATCCGGTCCCAATATCCAGTAATCCGGGCGAATAAACAGGATTTACAATGCCAGTGCTGCTAAAAGTCCCATCTCCCGAAGTTGACCAGGTTAAACTTCCATAATTTGTCGCGGCACCATTCAGATTGTGGGTGTTACCCCCGCAAATGGTAGCATCAGCACCAGCACTCACGGTTGGAGCTTTTTGAATAGTAAGAATTGTAAAATCTGAGGCAGAGGCAGTGCAAGGAATTAACGCACTAACTGTTAGTGTTAAAGTTACAGATCCTGTGGTAATATCAGCAGTTCCGGGGGTATAAACCGGGGACAATGAACTTGTCGAATTAAAAGTTCCGTTACCTGAAGTTGTCCAAAAAACACTTGCCTGGTTAGTAACCACTCCAGCCAAAGTATGTGTACTTCCCTGGCAGATTGTTGCATCGTTTCCTGCATTGGCTGTTGGGTTTTTTCGGATGACAAGAATTTTTACATCAGAAACAGAAGCCGTGCAAGGCGAAACTGCCGAAGCCGTTAAAGTTAAAGTTACTGTTCCTGCTGTGATATCAGCAGTGCCTGGAGTGTAAACCGGTGATAGTGAAGTTGTCGAACTAAAAGTACCGGTTCCCGAAGTTGTCCATGAAAAACCTGCATTGTTCGCAACAGTACCCAAAACCTGATGCGTGCTTCCCTGGCAAATCGTAGCATCAGCCCCGGCATTTGCTGTTGGTGCTTTTTGAATACTCAGTATTTTGCTGTCTGTTACAGAACCCGTACATGGTGAAACGGCCGTTGCTGTAAGTGTTAATGTTACTGTTCCTGTTGTAATATCAGCCGTGCTGGGTGTGTAAACCGGCGTTAGTGAGGTTGTTGAACTAAAAGTTCCGGTTCCGGAAGTTGTCCATGCCAAAGTTCCCTGATTTGATGCAGTTCCTGCTAAAGTGTGGGTGCTTCCCTGGCAAATGGAGGCATCAGCCCCGGCATTAACAATTGGTGTTTTGCGAATGACAAGTATTTTTCCATCCGAGGTTGCGTTGGTACAAGGCGAAATTGCTGATGCAGTCAATGTTAATATTACTGTTCCGGCTGTGATATCAGCAGTGCTGGGTGTATAAACCGGGGTTAGTGAGGTTGTCGAACTAAAAGTTCCGGTTCCGGAAGTTGTCCATAAAATACTTGCCTGGCTTGAGGCTGTCCCGGTGAGTGTGTGGGTGCTTCCCTGGCAAACTGTTGCATCGCTTCCTGCATTGGCTGTTGGCGTTTTTTGAATGAAAAGAATTTTAGTATCTGAAGCAGCAGCGGTGCAAGGCGAAACTGCCGAAGCCGTTAATGTTAACGTTACCGTTCCTGTGGTGATATCAGCAGTCCCGGGCGTGTAAACCGGCGTAAGTGAGCTTGCCGAACTAAAAGTCCCGGTTCCGGATGTTGACCATAAAACACTTGCCTGGTTTGTAGCTGTCCCGGCCAGTGTGTGCGTGCTTCCCTGGCAAATACTGGCATCAGTACCTGCACTGGCAGTTGGAGTGGATTTAAAAGAAACCGAGATCTGTTTAACCGAATTTGCCCCGCAGTTAACAACCGCATAGCCGGTTAAGGTTAACACTATCGGGGTTCCTGAAACATCAGATGTTCCGGGAGTGTAAACAGGACTTAAAATTGAAGCATTGCTAAAAGAACCATTTCCTGAGGTTGTCCATGCAAGATAATCGTAATCGTAGCCAGTTGCATTTAATTGTAATGGCGGATTCGCACAAATAGTCTGGTTTGATGGTGTGGTTATCTGAACAAATGGAGCTTCAACAACTTCAACCAGTAAATTATCAGATACAGTATATTGTCCACACGTACCCGATAAATATCCGGTGAGAGTAAGTGTAAATTGTCCGGCAGCATAATCGGCGGTACTTGGAGTATAAATTGGGTTTAAAATATATTTGTTGCTAAAATTACCTGTACCCGAAGTAGCCCAGGTATAATTATTTGCATAGCTTGCATTGGCGTTGAGTTGCAGGGTTTTGTTCAGACAAACTTTGTCGGTATCTCCGGCATCAATAATCGGTAATCTTGTAATGTTCAGGGTGACTTGTTGTGAGGCAGCCGTTGAGCAGGGGGTATTTGGTAATGCATTTAAGGTTAGAATTGTACCTCCGTTTTGATTATCGTTAGTTCCCGGGTAGTAAACAATACTCAACTGATTTGGATTATTAAAAGTCCCATCTCCTGCAGTTTGCCATAGCAGTGAACTATAGTTTGTAACGCCTGTTCCACTTAACGCTAATGACCCGGCGCCTTCACACATTGTCCTGGAAGTTGCTGCACCTGCTGTTGGTGGAGGAATAAACGTAATTTTTATCTGGTCGGTTGCAGTTCCTGTGCATGGTGATAATGCATTAATTGTTATGGTAAGATTGCAGGAACCATTACTAAGTTCAGTCGCACTTGGAAAATATTGTGGGTTTAGAATATACTTATTACTAAAGGTCCCTGTTCCTGTAGTTGACCAGGTAACAGCAGAATATCCTACGGCTGTTGTAGCGTCAAGCATCACATTGCTGCCTTTACAAACAGATTTGTCGTTTCCTGCAAACACATTGGGCAGTGGCAAAATAGTAAGAATTTTATCGTCGGTGGCTACCAAAGTACAGCCACTAAGGGGCAAGGCATTTAAAGTCAGGATAACCGACCCGTTTTGGCGGTCATCAGTACTTGGTGTGTAAACGGGGGTAAATAAGGTGGCATTATTAAAAACCCCGGTTCCGGAAGTCGTCCATAAAACTGAACCGAAATTTGTTGCCGAACCAGACAATGATACGCTTTGTTGGGTTCTGCAAATGGTAGCATCGGTACCGGCGTTTACTAGTGAGGGGTTTTGGTTAATAACCACCAAAAGCTGATGAGTGGAAGTAAGAATACCATCAAAAACCGATAAATTATAGGTAGTGTTAACCAATGGAGTAACAGCCGGGGGGTACTGCAGATTTGAAGAAAATCCGGTTGGATTTGATGTCCAGGTAAAAGTGTAATTT
This sequence comes from uncultured Bacteroidota bacterium, assembly GCA_903944895.1. Classification (GTDB taxonomy): domain Bacteria; phylum Bacteroidota; class Bacteroidia; order Bacteroidales; family 4484-276; genus CAJATL01. The sequence continues at coordinate 3,455 of CAJATL010000068.1, read as the reverse complement.
CCGGTTGTGCCGATAAAAATATTTGCGGCCAAATTAACCTGATTATTAAAACAAACGGGATTGGGATTTGCTGAGGCGTAAGCGTCAAAAACCTCCAGGCACTGCATATTATTTATCTTTGATGTCTCAAGCGGAGCCCAATTTGCAGAAGAAGATCCCGGCTCATAAGAAAAAATGTCAACATCGTAGGTTTTTTGAGTAGTCCACGAAAAAACTTTGTAGTTGAGCAATTCACCATAACTAAAACCGTCTTTTTCAGGTGTATTGGCATTATCAGCAGAAAGCTTTATCACGGTAGTTGAGTCACCCTTCCAATAATAAGCGCCACCACATTGCATTTGTCCGTAATCATCAATAAAAAATCCCCCGATATAATCCCCTTCCACAAGCGGAATAGAATTAATCCTGGGATTGGCAGCCACTGTAATCCAAACATAATGCGGGGGGATAGCCAGATTAATGGGTACCGGGTTCCATGTGGGAGGATAGCCGAAACCACCAACAACATCAGTGGCATCAGGTTTTATTTTGTTTTGAGAAATTCCATCCAGGGATTGGGCCAAAATCACAAATCCAACCATTAAAATTTTTAGAATGTTCAGATTTAACAAAGTAATACGAGCAGAATTATCCATAATAGAGAGCTTTTAGATTAATTAGTTATGAATCATCGCCAAAAGGCAACACAAAAGTAACAACAAAACCATCCTTTTTTAAAAACCAGGAACGGTTTAAGATTTAAAAATTCATAAAGCGGGCGGAGGGGGCAGGAAAAACACGCTGTTCAAAATTGCTCAGGAACGCTTTCGTTATCTGGTTTTTGAGATTTGTTTCGCTCAAAATAAATAATACCCGACAGCAAAATAAACGAACCAATCAGGCTTAATAGTAGAACCTTCCAGTCGTCGGTAGCACCAAAACCCTCTGCATCGGTGGTAATTTTTCCTGTGTTGTAAAGATAATAAACAAGCACTGCCGAAGCATTATTTACAAAATGAGCGATTATTGGCAGCCAGACAGTTCCTGACCAGACAAACAAATAACCGAAGAGCAGCCCAAGCATTAACCGTGGTAAAAACCCGTAAAACTGAAGGTGAAAAGCACTGAAAAGTAATGCTGAAACCACTACTGCAAGATGAATATTCTTAAACCAGTTGCCAAACAATCTGATAAGCACCGACCTGAACAGCAACTCTTCGCCAACAGCAGCCAGAACGCCAACAATCAGAATATTTACAAAGAGGCCTGACAGTTGCTCAGTTTTTAGAAAAGCCTCGGTTAGTTTTGCGGCGGACTCTTCACTGTTTTTCATCCATGTTTCGAGCGAACTCAAAAATTCGGGTAAATGCAGGTTCTCGTTGATGCTTAAAAGCCAATGCGTAAAAGGTAAAAGGGTAAAAACCACCATCGCCGTCAACACAAACGATTTAAAATCGGGTGCTTTGTCGAGTTGTAAAAACTGCGGAATTTTGCGGCTTTCGAGGTAGGCAAAAATTATTGCCGGAATGATGAAAATCCCGAACTGGTTTACCACCTGCATAAATTTCATCATAGCAATGTCCGTAGCATCAGCCATACTTGTGGCAACCGACAATTGGTGCATGATGTCGGTACCATAAAACGGAACGAGGGCCAATATTCCAAGCAACATGGTAAAAAGTGCCGAAATAATGATGATCATGATTAATATCAACAGTTTAAAAAACGGTGTTTGGTCGCTCAGCAATGGCGCAAGTGGCAGCATTAAATGTGTTTTGTTTTTAAAATTTCGACAAATGTAGGCTAATCCTTGTTTTTGAAGTCGAAATTTTGTACCTTTTGCCGTTGTTTAGTTGATGTTAAACATTAAAAACCTAAGGTCATGAAAACATTAAAAGTAATAATTGGCATCATCTGTATGCTTGTAGTTTGCAGCATTTGTCAGGCTCAGGAGCTATCAAAAAGAAAAAGCGTGATCATTGGGGAGCCACTTAAAGAAAGCGATTTTAGTCAACCTTCCACTGTACAGCACTCCGGTGGCTTATCCGGCGAGATGTCGTTAAAAGGCACACCTGGAAGCCCTTATCTTTTTGATGAATGGCTCGATGGCACAATTATCATGAAGGATAAAAACCCTGTAAAAGGGAAAAAGTACCGCTACAATCTTTACACCCAGCAAATGCAGTTTATCGAGGGTAACGACACCGTGGCAATCGCCAATCCTGAAGATATCGAACAAATCAGTTTTGGCGGTAAAACGTTTATTTTCACCAGTTACGATGCTCCTGAAAAAACCGGCAAAGGTTATTTTGAGCTGATCAGCGAGGGCAATTGCCGCATCTTAAAAAAATGGGTTGTTTTGTATCATGTTGTCGATGAACAGGAAGCCGGACAAATATCATCATCTGTTGATGAATCAGATTTTTTGAGGGATTGCAACTGTTATCTTCAGTTTGGTGAAACCCCGGCAATGAAGGCAAGCCACAACAAAAAGGAATTATTACCTTGTTTTAAAGAAGATCAGGATAAGGTGGAAGCATTTATGAAACAAAACAACATCAAAATGAAAACCGAAAACGACCTGAAAGCCGTGGTGGATTATTACAATAAAATTCAGGAATAACCAGAGGTGGCTACTCCTTCAAAGCAAGAAGCTTTTATTTATATTTTTCGTTCTCCTTATCCGAAGGATAATAAAAACGCCTGGTTACCGGTGCTTCAACCTTGATGTGATCGCCGGTAACCGGATGGTTAAACTCAATTTTCCAGGCGAGTAGCCGGATTTGCCTTTCTACACTTTTATCGGCACCATATTTCCAGTCACCAACAACCGGGCAGCCCATTTCGGCCATGTGAACGCGGATTTGGTTTTTCCTGCCGGTCTCCAGAACAACTTCCAACAGATGATATTTTCCGATGGTTTTTACAAATTTGTAATGGGTAATGGCGTATTTCGAATCCGGAATTTCGTGATCGTAATAAAAAACCTTCTGTTTTGCCCCGTCCTTAAGCCAAGAGCGGATGGTTCCCTCTTCCTTTGCAGGCTTATTTTGTGTAAGACAGAGATAGGTTTTCTGCACCCTCGCCCAGTTTTCCTTCAATAATTCCTTCACTTCATCGCTGAGCGCAAAAATCACCAGGCCACCAACTTCACGATCGAGGCGATGGACGATGAATAAACGCTGACGGTACTTTTCGTCTTCGTTTAGCGCAGTTTCCAGCAATTTGTGAAATGTCGGCGATTTTGCAGTCGATTCTCCGCTCGTTAGTATTCCGGCAGGTTTATTGGCGATAAGAAAATCCTCATCCCTGAAAAGGATTTCGATTTTATGACCATATACCTGCCAGATTTCCTTTTCGGGACGGACTTCCATCACAATTTCGTCGCCTGGCTTAACGGGGTCTTTTGGCAGCTTCAAAGGTTCACCATTACAGCTTATCTCGCTGTGCTGTATCATTTTTCGCAAACTTTGTTT
>CAJATL010000067.1 GCA_903944895.1 uncultured Bacteroidota bacterium | reverse complement strand
GGTTAGAGTTATAGAATCATCCATTTGATTTACTTTCTTTTGTCTTGACACAAAAGAAAGTAACAAAGAAAAAGTCAAGACTTCATAAAAATTTCCTGTTTTCTACGGGTCGGCTCATCCACGCGATACAAGCCGCGCCAACCCACAGGCCAGCCTTTGCTTCTGTATCGCTTAAAAAGGCCCACCCAATGAGCCTTCCCTTGAAAACTACGGAAATTTTTATAAGGTCATCAGTCTGTCGGGAAAAACAATAATAGTTGCGGTAATCAGGTGGTTTTCCTGGTTTTCGTGGAACTCATATTACGGTGCGCTGCACCTTTGAAATCAACCTACTGAGACTCCTCTATCAATATTCCGGTGCGCTGCACCTGTTTTTCAAGGTTTAATTCTTCCGAAAGACAAGCCACAGCGTGGCGTAATATTGATAGCCAAAAATGATAATCTTGTTATTAGAGGTGCAGCACACCGAAATATGAAATGGAATTGTGTATAGGGGTTACAAACGGCCAGCCAGACTTCGGCGTGAGCTCAGTCGAACGCTGGTGGGCCGCTTAGCATAAGGCGCAGCTAAAATTCCATTTAAAAACCCGTCAGGCTTTTACAACCTGACGGGTTTGAATTTGATTTGTCATTTTATAAATCGGTGCTTTGATGCTACCATCCACCTCCGAGTGCTTTAAATAAATTTACAACAGCAATATTTTGCTGTGTTTGTGTGGAAGATTCGGCTTGTTCAACTTTGAACAGGTTGTCCTGCTGGTTGAGCAGCTCGAGGTAATTGGTATAGCCTTTATAGTAAAGGGCCTCGGTAAGGCCATAAGCTTTTGAATCTGCGTCAATCGCTGTTTTGTAAGCATCATGATCCTGTTTCCTGAGGCGTAGAGAAACCAGCGAATTGTCAACTTCGGCAAAATGTGTGAAAATATCCTCAATAATTTCGATAGCGCCAAAAAATTTTACTGCTTTGCAATTTTATAAAAACTTTCACCTAACGTGTTGTATAATTTCACAAGATAAATCCCGTCGGGTTGATCCATAATATCAATAGAAATTCCGGTTTCGGAGGGTTGCGTTTCTTTGGTCAGCACCAACCGCCCCTGGGAATTGTAAACCATTACAGTAAAGTTTAGATTCATAGTAGTGGGAGGTGTTTCGATCAGAAAGTGTCCATCACCAGGATTTGGTTTGATAAGATATGTTGTATTTCCGGCAGCTTCATTCAACCCCGTTTCAGTTACGATTACTGCGTTGGAATGTACTCTGAAAGAATCTCTCAAACCGCAACTTCCTGGTGCATCAATTTCGATCATATACTTTTTCAAACCCGCCGGAGGCGCCAAATCTGTGAAAGAGAAATTGGATGCAGGCAACTGTCCAATTAGCTGAAAGGCTCCCCCATTCACACTCCTCATGATAAAGTGCGTTGGATAAGTAAAACCTTCGTAAGGCGACCAGAGCAGGTTCACTTCTCCGTTTATTCCCATATTTGAGGTAAGATGAATGCTTTTATGAAAGTCGCTCAAATCAGATTCCTCCTGACATGAGTCCACAACCGAAAGTTTGTAGCGGTAACTTTGCTGGGCTGGATTGGCAGTTAGATCCTCGTAAATTGGTGATTCGTTAAAGCCGGTGCTGCCAATGAATTCATAAATTCCACCAGTGCTGCTCTCCCGGTAAATGTTGTAAGCAATGGTACGCACGCCTTCAGTTTTTTCCCATACCACCAGGTTTTTATTGGTTTCCGTATTTAAAGTAACCGCACATATTTCCTCTTCATTAAAAGGTTGAATATAGCTGATTTCGAAAGATGTTATTTTCTCACACGCATTATTATCAATAATAGTCAGAGAATTGCTACCAGGCAGCAAAGCGGTTGCCTGATTACCAGTTTCGCCATTGCTCCAAAGGTAGGTGTAAGGTGGTGTTCCTCCTGATGCCTGTGCCAGGGCACTACCGTCAGGTGAGGTGGCGCATGACGCCGGCCAGGTTTGAAGCGATGCCAACACCAGCAGGGTGGGTTGTGTAATTGTAACTGAAGTCTCAGCCGTGCAACCTATCAAATCGGAAACCTCCACCGTGTAATTCCCCGCACTCAGACCGGTGGCAATTTGTGTGGTTTGCCCGTTGCTCCAAAGATAGGAATATGGTTCAATTCCACCGGAAGGATTGGCCTGAGCCTGCCCATCGGAGCCGTTTCTGCAACTAACATGGTTTAACACTGTTGCGCTGCAAGTAGTTTGACAATTTACCGGCAATATTTCCATAATGAAATAATCTGCACTTCCGCCTCCAAAATTTTGTTGATAGGTACCAGGTGTAATTGGGAAAAGGTCTCCGGTAGTTCCAGCTATTACAATATTACCATAATTTTTAAATAAAATATCACTCCCATGGGTTTCATAAAAGGAATTATTAGCAATTATTGCTGAATAAATTAATTCATACCCATTGTTAGAAATCAGGCTAACAAAAGCCGCAAGATAATACCCTGTTGTGTTGCCAATAAGATTTGTAGTAACCGGAAAATCCTCAACTGAAAAAGTAAATCCTGTAACAGCAACGTTATCGTACTCATCAAGTGCAATATTACTGACTTCATCCCATGTCACTCCACCCAGGAAAGTTCCCCAAACCATTTGGGTTAATGACGAGTTCAACCGGATAACAAATCCATCTATATCCCCAACGAAGTTTGGCTGAAAGGATTCAGCTGTCGTAGGAAAATCAGTTGATTGTGTCCACCCACCAACTACAATATCATCATTTTGAGCAATACAAATAGTAACACCCCAATCAATAATATTACCACCGAGATATGTTGAATAAAGAACCTCCGTAGCCAGTGGATTAATAACCGTGGCAAATGCACTCGTAGAACCGGGATTTTGAGTTTGAAATGCTCCTGGGGTAATCGGATGATAAACTCCAACAGAACCTGTAATGTAAGCATTTCCTACATTATCAATGGCAATGTCATAGCCAATCCCTGAGGAGAAAATTGTACTATAAATAAGCTCATTTGCCGATGCATTCAATTTAACCACAAATAAATAACCATATTCATAATTAATTGTTCCTGGTGTGGTCGGAAAGTCAAGTGAATAAGTAAAGCCAGTAAGATATGCGTTTCCAGTTGGATCAACCATAAAAGCGTTTATTTCATCCGTATCATTGCCCCCCAGGTAAGTTGAGTAAATGAGTGAAGTTCCATTTGAATTGAGTTTGGTAACGAATCCTGTGATACCGCCGGGGTTGGTTGTTTGAAAAGAACCTTCTGTTACTGGGAAATCTGTTGATTCCGTGCTACCTGCGATAAATATACTTCCATCTTGTCCAACAGTAATATCCGGTCGGTATTCAGAATTAATCCCTCCTAAATAGGTTGAAAATTCTAATGTCGTGGCAGCAGGGTTTAGTTTTGAAATTGTAATATCATTAGCTCCACTATTTGTAATTTGGTATGACCCAACTGTTATCGGGAAATTAGCTGAACCAGTATTTCCAGCTATTACAAGTGAACCATTTTGTGCGAGTACCATTGTTGGGGTATGTTCCATACCACTCCCACCCAAATAAGTCGAAAACACAATCGGGTCAATCACTAAAGGTTTGGAAAGGTCATAATTACCTGTGTGCAAACCCAGGCTGCCATCGGGTAATTGTTGAAAGGAACATTCAACTTCGGCTTTTACACCATTAGTCAATTGGTAGGCAAAGATTTTTCCATGGCAAACCGTTCCAAGACTGGTTTCAATCAGCAGTTCACCTGCCGGGTTTATGTGCCAGCCATCGGTTCCTTCGGGTTTGATGCGAATTTGCCCTGCATCAGCGCCTGGCGCCAGGTGATAATCGTAACGAAGCTGCCCCTGATCGATATAATATTTAACAGAGATTCCATCATAAACTCCATTTAATTCAATTTCTCCGTAAAGTTGAACATTACTGGCCCATTTTGCAGGATCATTACCGATAAAGTAGTTGTGGTAACTTGTCTGGCAATCCTGGCCTGAAGCCTGCACAGTTCTCCTTGCATTTTCCAAAGTTATACGAACAACATGTCCTTTGATGGAAATGTTTTCACGTTCGGCCTGTTCTCTTTCATGTGGAGGCAAAGTCCTGAATTCGTCAGGGTTTTTCTGCCGGATGATGGTAAAATGGTCGTACGTAACCCCGGAAGTTGTGATCCAGGCATTCAGCCCATTTAACTTTGTGAGATAAAGTACTTCTTCGGGCCACTGACCTTTGTTTTCGATAAAAGTGGACACATCTGCCTTTGACCGAACTGGCTCATTTCCATTGGAGGCGTAGATTGTCACCTGGGCGATGATAAGCATCAGCGACAGGGTAAAAATGGATAAAGTTTTCATAATTCTTTTGTATTGGGAATAATAACTAAGGAAAATTTTGCACATTATTTTACACAAAGTTATTTATTATAATATGAAGGATGAAAAAAAGTTGCAAAATTGTTTAATCTAGGTTTTACTGAAAATTCCTGCCCTTTGAAAATACTTTAAAAACTGAATGCCTCTGTCAAAAAAAACTGATCCCGCTTTGGGCGGGGTCAGGTCGAAAATCCTCAATTCCTCGGCTAAGCGGCCTGCCAGCGTGGAGCAGCGTTTAGATGTTTTTCTGGTTTTTATGTAACCAATATTTCGATGCGCAGCACCTTTGAAATCGACATGTTGTTACTTTTCTATCAATATGACGGTGCGCTGCACCTGTAATTTGTTGAATCATAAACGTGTGAGGATAGCCACAGCGTGGTGTAATATTGATAGAATTAATGAACGGTTGAGAATTTGGAGGTGCAGCGCACCGAAATATGAAATGGAATTGTGTATAGGGGTTACAAGCGGCCAGCCAGTTGGCGGGCCGCTTAGCCTAAGGCGCAGCAAATCATCAATTAAAAACCCGTCAGGCTTTTACAACCTGACGGGTTTGAATTTGATTTATCATTTTCTAAATCAGTGTGTTTGATGCTACCACCCTCCACCAAGCGCTTTAAACAAATTCACTACCGCAATATTTTGCTGTGTTTGTGTGGAAGATTCGGCTTGTTCGACCTTGAAAAGATTGTCCTGTTGGTTGAGCAGTTCGAGATAATTGGTGTAGCCATCATAATAACGCGCTTCGGTAAGGCCATAAGCTTTTGAAGCTGCATCAAGTGCTGTTTTGTAGGCATCATGTTCCAGTCTGCTGAGGCGTAGAGATGCCAGTGAATTGTCAACCTCTGCAAAAGCGTTCAATACCGTTTTCTGATACTGGTAGTTATATTGCTCGGTTTGATACCTTTGCGCATCAACACGTCTTTTGTTTTTTCCAAACTGAAATATCGGGCCCATCAGATTTCCGCTGATTCCAACCGCAAGTGATTCCGGGTCAACGATTGTGCTTAACTCCGGTGTTGCCATCCCTAAAAATCCGGTAAGACTTATAGATGGGAACCTCATTGCCGTTGCAACACCAATTTCTTCAGTTTGCGAAATCAGCATTTGCTCGGCAGCAATAATATCCGGACGGCGCTGCAGTAAATCAGAAGGAATGCCGGCAGGAATTTCAGGAGGCAGTTGCTGGTCGTAAATGCTGTTTCCACGGGTGATGCTTCCCGGAACCTGTCCTGTCAAAATCCTCAAGGCATTTTGGATGTTATTAACCTGTTGTTCAGCATTCGGAACTTCTGCCATGGCTACGGATAGCTGTTGCTGAGCCTGCAACTGATCCAATTCAGAAACGTAACCTTTACTAAACCTTTCAGTTATGGTTTGTAAAGATTCTCTGCGCATTTTTACGGTTCTGTTGGCAATGTCAAGGCGGTTATCAGCGTCACGAAGAAGGAAATAGAAAGTTGCTGTTTCAGCAATCAAACTCACCCGAACGGCCTGTGCATTATTTTCGGCAGCGAGGTATTGTGCCCAGGCCGACCGTTTTTGATGGCGAAGCTTTCCGAACAAATCCAGTTCCCAGTTCATGGTGGCAAAACCGCTGTACGATTCTCCGTTAAGACCGACGCCTGCGCTTTTTGCATTATCCTTGATGTTGTTGACACCTGCATTGACACTATATCCAAACGAAGGCCACACGTCGGCTTTGTTAAAGCCATAGATTGCACGGGCTTGTTCAACGCGGGCAATTGCGGTAAGTAAGTCCAGATTATTAGCTAAAACAGCTTGGATAAGTTTTGTTAGCTCTGGGTCTTTGTAAACTTCGGTCCATTTGATAAGCTCGAGTGAATCGCGGATTGCTGTTGAGTCCAGTTCAATAGTTTCGACTACCAACATTGTGTCACCAGCGGCATATGCAGTGTTTACCTTCATGGCCGGCCGGTCATATTTGGGGCCGACCAGACAGGAAGTGAGTGCTGTTATGAGAATAATTACACTTATTATTTTTTTCATTTTACTTACCCTCCACTTTATTAATTTCATCGGGTACAATTTGTTTCTTCTTACCCATATTTTCGATCATAACAAACAGTGCCGGAATAGATAATACGCCGAGAATTGTTGCGATAAGCATCCCTGCGAATACGGCCATTCCCATTACAATACGCGCCTGTGAACCAGCACCTGTAGCGGTGAGCAATGGTGTTACTCCAAGAATAAAAGCAAATGCGGTCATCAGGATCGGGCGGAAACGCAATTTGGCTGCATTCATCGCTGATTCCATCAGAGACTTACCTGCCTCTTGTTCCATTTTCGCAAACTCAACAATCAAAATTGCATTTTTAGCAGCCAACCCAATTAACATGACCAGTCCGATTTGTGCAAAAACATCAATTACATAAGCATCGCTGGTAAACCGGGCAAGGAACAATCCGAGAAATGCACCGAAAACAGCGAATGGAGTCCCAAGTAAAACGCTGAACGGAAGCTTCCAGCTTTCGTACTGCGCAGCAAGTATAAGGAAAACGAACACCAGTGCCATGATAAATACTGAAGCACCACCTGGTGAGTGTTTCTCCTGGTATGAAAGGTTTATATAGTCGTAGCTCATGGTTGATGGGAGCACCTGATCAGCAACTTCCTCGAGTGCAGCAAGTGCCTGTGAACTGCTGTATCCTTCGGCAGGCTCACCGCCAATTTCGGCAGAACGGAAAAGATTGAGACGGTTGGTGAAATCGGGGCCGGTAACTTTGGTTACCGTAACTAAAGTGGAAACCGGCACCATATCCCCATTTGAATTCTTCACATAAATCTGCTGCAACGCCTCCGGATTTTGCCGGTCCTTGCCTTCAGCCTGAAGAAATACTTTGTACTGGCGTCCGAAGCGGTTGAAATCGTTTACATAGTTGGCGCCCAAAAATGCACCCAATGCTTCGGTGACTGTTGAGACAGATACTCCGAGTTTCATGGCTTTTTCGTTGTCGATTTCCAGTTTAATCTGTGGGGAACCTGCATTAAAAGTGGTATAAATCCTTTTGATTTCGGGCCGTTTTTGTGCAGCAGCAATAAAAGCTCTCGTTTGGTCGGCAAGATACTGAGGAGTGCTTCCACTTCGGTCCTGCAACATCATGCTGAAACCTGCCGATGCGCCCAAACCCTGGATAGCCGGAGGCCCGAAAGCCATTACTGTTGCATTGGTAATTTCGGCTGCAAAAATTCTATTAAGCTTGGCTGCGAGTTGTTTTGCAGTCATCTCCGGCCTTTCGCCCCACTCTTTCAACGACACAAAAATAAAAGCATTTGAAGGAAGATACGAACCAGTGAGCAAACTGAACCCGTTGATTGTAGTATAAGCCTTTAGAATTTCCTCTTTTGCAAGAATGGACTCTACCTTGCGTGTGACCTCGTCGGTTCGTTGTAACGATGATGCCGGAGGTGTGTTAATGTTAACGAGAACATATCCCATATCTTCTTCAGGAATAAATCCGGCGGGAACTTTGACACCTAAGAATCCGGCAATAATTATCACAACAATCAGCAAGCCAACAACACGGAAAGATTTCCGGGCAAAAAATCCTGCACCACTTAAATAACTGGTGGTTACGTTTCCGAAAACTTTATTAAACCACCGGTAAAACATAGGCAATATCCCCTTTTGCTGATCAAGTGGTTTGGTTGGTTTAAGCAGCATGGCACATAAGGCCGGGCTGAGTGACAAAGCACTGAATGCTGAAAAAGCTACCGAAACTGCAATGGTTAAAGCAAACTGCTGATAAAACCTTCCGGTAATACCAGGAGTCATTGCTACAGGAACAAATACCGCAATTAATATCAGGGCAATGGCAATTACCGGACCTGATACTTCTTTCATTGCCTGTATTGTTGCTTCCTTTGGTGTTTTACCATGCTCGATATGATGCATAACAGCTTCCACCACCACAATGGCATCATCTACCACAATTCCGATAGCGAGTACTAATCCCAACAATGAAAGTGTGTTGATCGAAAATCCCAGCAACGGGAAAACAGCAACAGCTCCCAGCAGGGAAACAGGTACGGTAATCAGAGGAATAAGCGTTGCCCTCCAGTTTTGAAGGAAGACAAATACCACAAGAATAACCAGTAGAATTGCTTCAAAGAGTGTTTTAATGATATCATCAATCCCTTCAGTAATGGCAAGCGTGGTATCCAACGATTCCTGATATTCGATGTCTTGCGGAAACCGTTCCGACATTTCTTTCAT
>CAJATL010000066.1 GCA_903944895.1 uncultured Bacteroidota bacterium | reverse complement strand
TTTACTATCCTAATCCTTTTGGTGGAACCAACGAACCTTTGACCGGCGACCAGATTTTTATTACAGTTTCAGAGACTGACAGTATGGGTTTCAGCGGACTTATTTTCAGGCATGTCACCGAAAAGAAATACAATTGCCTTAATCACACACTGATTTTTGACAATCTTTTTGAAGGTCAAAATTTGAAAATTGATTTCAAATCGGTATTTATTCCATTCCAGGAATTCTGCACCGCTGGTGAAGATTATGCATCGTCAGGTACGACCTGGTTTCCGATAGAAGATGGTAATCATGTATTTGAGGCGGTTTTGGATGGAATTTCCTATACCGGCTCATTTGTAAAAAACGGATCAACTTACACCTTCAACTGGCCCTATAATTCTGGCGTCATACTTTCACCAACGATAATCAACTAAACTTGCTAAATTTGCTTTCCATTCCTGATATTTTGGAATGGAAAGCATTTTCATTTATTTATTGGAAGATTTAAATAACATTATCGAAGGTTGCAAAAGCAACGACAGAGCGAGCCAGGAAAAACTTTACCGTAAGTTTTACCCCGGCCTGTTTGCGTTATGTAAAAAGTTCTTTTTCGAAGATCATGATATTTTAACTTCATTGAATAATGGAATGTTGAATGTTTTTAAAAACATTGGCCAATTTGATCCGGCTAAAGGCGAATTGTTTAACTGGGCTTATACAATTGTCAGGAATGCTGCTATTTCGCACCTTAACAGCAACACCACTTACCGTGTCGAACATCCCGAGATAACCAAACAGATGGAACAAACATCATATTACAGCCCGTTTAAAGAACTCGAATGGAAAGATATTTACTACTATCTGGGGATGTTACCCGCGGCAACCCGCGCTGTTTGCACACTTTATTACATCGAAGGATTTAGCATAAAAGAGATTGCCGGACAACTAAAAATTAGCGAAGGCACCATCAAATGGCATTTAAATGAAAGCCGCAACAGGCTGAGATTATTATTCACACAAAAACAAATATCCTGAAAGTGCATGATGATAATTTACATATAAACAATAATCCGGAAAATGATTTTCCGCAGCCGGAAATTCCTGTTGATCAGGCATGGGGACAGATGAAAACCAGGCTCGACGCAGAAATGCCTGCTTCAAATTCAGGTTCATCAAGTGGAAATATGATGGGTGCCGGAGGGCATTTCCTCAACACAGCACTTATCGTTTTAGGTATTGGTGGAATATTGGCCTTGAGCATTTTAATCTTAACTAAAAAAGATGACGTAAAAAAAACCAGTATTGAGGTGGAGATTGAAAATAAAATTGTCATTTCAGACAGTTTATCCAGGTGTTTTAATGTGGCTGATTCAAACCAGAAATTATCACCAAATAAAGCAGGTTCAGATAAACCTATTGTTGTTATCAAAATTGAAGAAGAGAATAAATTGCAGGAAAAGAATGACCTGTCGTCGTCGGTTAATAAAAACCAAAACCGGAATATTGATGTTAAAAAAGATCTGGAAACTTTGCCTAAATCCTTCCTCGGAGAATTGAAAAATCCCCATGAATCATCAACAATCGGAAAAACACTGAAAAGCGACAATCCTGCTGACACGCGGACAGGAGAAGAAAAAAACAGCTCCAGAAATCGAGAAATTATGGAAAATGAAACAGTCAAATTTTATGATTCAATCGATTTTAAAGAGGTTGTTGCCGGAAATAGCCCGGTTGTGAAAATTGAAATCCCACAATCG
>CAJATL010000065.1 GCA_903944895.1 uncultured Bacteroidota bacterium | reverse complement strand
CGTTGGACATTATCCGGCTAATAGTTTTAACCTATATGATATGTCTGGAAATGTTTCAGAATGGACAAACAGCGCCTACGATGAATCAGCAAATATTTTTACATGGGAACTCAATCCTGATTACAGTTATCTTGCAAAACAAGATGATCCGATCAGTATGAAACGTAAAGTCATCCGCGGTGGTTCCTGGAAAGATATCGAATATTACCTTTTAGTCTCAACCCGTGATTATGAGTATCAGGATACCGCAAAATCTTATGTTGGATTCAGATGTGTTCAGAGTTATCTTGGGCGTTCAAAAGGAGACAATCCTTCCAAATCATCAAACATTTATTAATCATCAATTTATTAACCGGTTTTTAACAGATTCGAAAGAATAATGGAAACAGTAGCAGAAAACAAACCTCTTATCAGAAAAATTGAGGATGCTCTCGAGAGCAGTTTTTTCAGACGATTTATGTCAGTTGCTTATGGTCTCGGTGCTTCAATTGTAATCATAGGTGCATTATTTAAGATCACACACATTAAAGGAGCTAATGAGGCACTTTTTATCGGAATGGTAACAGAAGCAATTATTTTTGCTTTATCTGCTCTGCAAAAACCTCACGTCGAACCCGACTGGAGTAAGGCATATCCTGAATTGGAAGAAGATTTCCATGGGACAAAATCTGATCATGTTAAGGCAGTTAAAAAACCAGTTGGAGGAGGACAAATGAACCAACTCGATCAAATGTTGCAAAAAGCTGATGTTAATCAGGAAATGATCAACAGATTAGGAGAAGGTTTAAAAAAGCTTGGTGATAATACTGCTAAACTTAATGATGTTTCTAATGCCAGTGTCGCTTCTCAAGAGTTTGTAACAAACATGAAATCAGCTACTCAGTCGGTGGCTACACTTTCGAAAACTTATAATGCGACTTCTGAAGCAATGAATAAAGAACTTGCTGTATCAGCCGAGTTTTCGTCAAGAGTCAAAGAAGCTTCACAAGCAGCAACGGGCCTAAAACAGGTTTATTCGGATGCATCAAAATCATTAAAAGATGATATTGAAGCTTCAGAAAAACTCTCCGAAAGCATCAAATCAGCATCAGTTTCTGCCGGAAAACTCTCCGAAAGTTATTTTAAATCTGCCGAAAGCATCGCCAAAAATATTGATGAACTCCAGAAATCAACAGTAAAAAATACCGCTTTCAACGACCAGCTTGCAAAGCTTTCACAAAACCTTTCTTCGCTTAATGCACTTTACGAATTACAATTGAAGAATTCGGAGGTTCAATCGCAAGCTTCAGCCAAACTTCAGCAAACGATGGAAAAATTCCTGGCCAATATGGAAGAATCCTCAACAAAAACAGTTCAATACCAGCGTGAAATGGACTCACTTACCAAAAGAATGTCCTCACTCAACAATGTTTATGGTAACATGTTATCTGCAATGAATATTAAGTAATTATTGAACTTGTTAATTAAAAAAAGCTATTAAATGGCCGGATACAAAGAAACTCCCCGTCAAAAAATGATTGCCATGATGTACTTAGTACTCACGGCACTTCTTGCACTTAATGTATCCAAAGAAATGCTTGATGCATTTATCGTGGTTAATGACAGTGTTGAGTTGACAAATGAGAATTTTGCTCAAAAGCTTACTGAAACCTATGGTGCTTTTGAAAAGCAGTATCAAATCAATCAAAATAAAGTTGAGCCATACTGGGAAAAAGCTAAAACCGCCCAAACTTTAAGCAAGGAAATGGTTGATTATATCAAGGAGTTAAAGTACGAATTAATAGCGCTTACCGAAAAAATCCCGATCGACTCTGCCAAGGTTATTCCTGTTGGTCGTCTTAAAAATAAAGAAGACTATTCGACTACCACCAATTTTTTTATGGGCGACAGCGAAGATGGGTCAAAAGGAAAAGGCAAGGAACTACTTCAAAAAATCCTGGATTACCGGAAAAACATGTTGAACCTTGTTGACGAGAAAAGCCGCGACAAAATCAGGCTTGGATTGCAAACCGACGGAAAATATCATGATGCGTCAGGATTACCTCAAAACTGGATTCAATACAATTTTTTCCACACCATTCTTGCGGCTGATATCACTATTATCAACAAAATCATAACAGAGGTTTACAATGCTGAGTTTGATGTTGTGAACTTTCTACTTGATGATATTGACGCTGTTGATTTTAAGTATGACAGAATAGATGCGAGAGTACTGCCAAAAACCAACTATGTTTTTCAGGGAGACGAATACCAGGCAGAAATCATTGTTGCAGCCTACGACACCAAGCAAAATCCTGAAGTGTATTATGCAGAAGGAGTTAGTGAGTTGCCCGTAAGTCAAAAAGATCGTGCCCGGTCAATTGCCGGACAAGATGGAATGGTTCAATTGAAATTCCCAACCCAAAGTTTGGGGCCAAAAAAATATGCCGGCTTTGTAAGTGTTAAAAATGGGCTAGGTGAAATAAATTACTATCCTTTTAGCAACGAGTATTTTGTTGCCGAACCTTCGTTAACTGTATCGGCAATAAAAATGAATGTATTTTATATTGGTGTTGAAAATCCGGTTCAAATTTCGGTACCTGGTATTCCGGAGGAAAGTATTGCCCCATCAATTTCGGTTGGCACACTCAAACGTGATCCTAATGGCAAAGATTGGGTTGTTTCAGTTCCGGCCGGTCAGAAAGAAGCAGTAATTAGTGTTGAAGCTCAGATTGACGGTAAAAAGAAAAGCATGGGAAGCAAAACTTACAGGATTAAAAAATTACCCGATCCTGTTGCGCTTATCGCCAATAAAAACGAAGGTTTGATCAACCGTAATATTCTTGTTGCTGCCGGTACTATAATTCCAAAAATGCCTGATGATTTTGAGTTTGATCTGAATTACAAGATCATTTCATTTAAAATGACCATGCAATTAAGGGGAACTGAAATCTGGTCGGATCAGGCGAGCAATAACAGACTCACCGAGAGCATGATGAACAATATCAAGTCGGCTAACCGCGGACAAAAAATCTGGTTCGAAAATATCATTGCACGCGGCCCGGACAACATCGACCGTCAGTTAGCACCAATTATTTTAACCATCAATTAACACGAAACATAAAACTAACAAATATGAATATCAACCATTTGAAATTCGGCTTTTTGTTTTTGTTCATGCTATCGTTTGCCTTGGCTTTTGGTCAGCCGGCAAACCAGGTTCAGCTTGTATCGGAACCTAAGGACAAAGCATACGGCCGTTCTCATATTGACGATTTGAAGCCCATTCCATATCCGTACCTGCGTGAATCCGATGTTTTTTGGGAAAAGCGTGTATGGAGAATGATTGATTTTAAAGAAAAAATGAATCAGCCTTTGTATTTCCCCGAAAGGCCACAAGGCCGTTGGAGAAGTTTAATGCAGGTATTGTGGGATGCAATCCTGGCTGGCGAAATTACGGCTTATGCTTATGAAACCAGTACTGATAATTTTGAAGAATTAATCCCAATGACGGCCAACCAGATCGAGATGGAACTATCCGATACAACCATGCTTGAAACTGCCGACCCAAATAATCCGAATGCAACGATATCAAAAAAAGTAATCAGTGGTTTTAACCCTCAGGATGTTTACAGATTAAGGGTTAAAGAAGATTGGATTTTTGATAAGCAGCGTTCAGAAATGCAGGTTAGGATTATTGGTATTTGCCCTGTAAAAGAAGATCTTGACCCGGTTACCGGAGAATTTCGTGGATTTAAACCGCTATTCTGGCTTTATTTCCCTGAAATCAGGCCTATACTTGCCCGCTATGAGTCCTATAACCGCCAAAACAGTGCAAATCGTTTAACCTACGATCAATTGTTTTTAATGCGGAAATTCAGCAGCACCATCATCAAGGAAGATAATGTTTACGACCGTTATGTTGGTGATTACGCGCTCGGCGTTGACGCCTTGCTCGAAGCCGATCGCATCAAGAATTCGATTCGTGATTTTGAATCCGAACTTTGGGTTTATTAAAATTTAATGAAAAATACTTTGAGAACTCCTTGCCCCCGGGTGAGGAGTTTTTATTTTATCTTTGCCCAACCTCAAATAAAAGGAAAATATGCCTACAGATTTTCTGAATAATTCGATCGAATTTTTAAAAGGGGTGGGGCCAAAAAGGGCGGAAATGTTCAAAAGTGAACTCGGTATTTTTACTTTTGGAGATCTGCTTAATTATTTCCCTTTCCGTTATGTCGACCGTAGTAAATTCTCTAAGATTTCGGAAATCGAGAGCGATTCGGTTTACATCCAGGTTAAAGGTAAAATTTATGGATTAAATACGGTTGGCGAAGGCCGTGCAAAGCGACTCTCGGCAACTTTACGCGATGATACCGGCGAAATCGATCTGATTTGGTTTCAGGGGCAGAAATGGGTTCTCGAAAAAATAAAGCCAAATGTCGAATACATCGTTTTTGGAAAACCGACTTTATTTAAAAACCGGTTTAATTTCGCACATCCCGAAATCGAAGCTGTTGCCGACGCTGAAACCGGTGTAAATGCTACCTTGCAGCCTTTTTACAGTTCTACCGAAAAGCTTAAAACCCGTGGTCTCGATAGCCGCGGAATCGCAAAACTTACCAAAAATCTTGTCGATCAGATTAATGGTGATGTCGAAGAATCACTCACCGCTGACATTGTAAATAATCTTAAACTGATACCTCGCGAAAAGGCCATCATCAACATCCACCATCCCGAAGACCAGGCGATTTTGGACAAAGCCATCTCCAGGCTTAAATTCGAGGAATTATTTTTTATCCAGCTTGCCCTGCTCAAAACCAAATTTATCCGGTCAACGAGTGTTCGTGGGCATAACTTTTCGATTGTTGGTGAGCATTTCAACACATTTTATAAACAACACCTTCCTTTTGAATTAACCGGAGCACAAAAACGGGTGATTAAAGAAATTCGCGCAAACATGGGCTCTGGCCGACAGATGAACCGCCTTTTGCAGGGCGATGTCGGCAGCGGGAAAACACTGGTTGCCCTGATGTGCATGCTCATAGCGATAGATAATAATTATCAGGCCTGCCTCATGGCACCGACCGAAATCCTTGCGCAGCAACACTTTGCCACCATCAGCAGGTTTTTAAAAGAAATGCCTGTTAAGATAAAGCTGCTTACAGGTTCTGCTAAATCTGCCGAAAGGCGCATCATTCATCAGGAACTCGAAAATGGGTCATTGAATATTTTAATCGGAACACACGCGTTGATCGAAGAAAAAGTTGTGTTTCAGAATTTGGGTTTGGTTGTTATTGATGAGCAGCATCGTTTTGGTGTTGAACAGCGCGCCAAACTCTGGAAAAAAAATGACATTCCGCCGCATGTGCTGGTGATGACGGCGACACCTATTCCTCGTACTCTCGCCATGACGGTTTATGGTGACCTCGATGTTTCGGTGATTGATGAACTGCCACCTGGCCGTAAAGCGGTGCAGACTTTGCATTATTTCGACACCAAACGACCGCAGGTTTTTGGATTTCTGAGAAAGCAAATCGCACTGGGACGCCAGATTTATGTAGTTTATCCTTTAATAAACGAGTCAGAAACATTGGATTTGAAGGATTTGATGGATGGGTTCGAAAGTTTTACCCGCGAATTTCCTTTGCCTGAATATGCGATAAGTATGGTGCATGGTCAGATGAAAACTGAGGAAAAAGATTTTGAGATGCAGCGTTTTATCAAAGGTGAAACACAGATTATGGTTGCCACAACTGTGATTGAAGTGGGTGTAGATGTTCCGAATGCATCGGTGATGGTGATCGAAAATGCCGAGCGCTTCGGCCTTTCACAAATGCATCAGCTTCGCGGAAGAGTAGGACGTGGCGCCGATCAATCATTCTGTATTTTGATGACCGGTTATAAACTCACCAAAGAGGCTAAAACACGCATCGAAACTATGGTTCGTACTACCGATGGGTTCGAAATTGCCGAGGTTGATATGCAAATCCGTGGCCCCGGAGATATGCACGGAACCCAGCAAAGTGGGGTTTTGGACCTTCAATTGGCCGACATTGTCCGCGATGAAAAAATTCTGAAATATGCCCGTAATATAGCTGCTGACATCCTCGAAAAAGACCCGCTGCTCGAGTCGCCTCAAAACAGAGTCCTCTCCATGCGGTTAAAGCAGCTTCAAAAACATCGCAGCGATTGGAGTAAAATCAGTTAATGTCGTCCTTCAACTTCATAAACTCTCCTGTTCTTTAATCTCATTTTATTACTTTTGCCAACTTTAAAATTAAAATATCCAGCTTATGAAAATTTCCTATAATTGGCTTAAAGAATATATTGATATTGACCTTGATCCCGAAAAGGTTGCAACGATTTTAACCAACACCGGCCTCGAAGTCGAAAAGTACGAGAAAATCGAAACCATTAAAGGTGGCCTGAATGGCGTGGTGATCGGGGAAGTAAAAACCTGTGCAAAACATCCCGGTGCCGATAAATTAAGCGTTACCACCGTTGATGTTGGTGGAGGAAATATTCTGCCCATCGTTTGTGGCGCGCCAAATGTAGCTGCCGGACAAAAAGTCCTTGTTGCCACCGTTGGAACAACGCTCTATTCCGGAGGAAATCCCTTCGAGATCAAGAAGGCAAAAATCCGGGGTGAAGTTTCCGAAGGCATGATCTGTGCCGAAGATGAACTTGGTTTGGGTGTTTCGCACGACGGAATTATGGTTTTGCCCGGTGATGTTGAAGTTGGGATGCCGGCCAAAGAATATTTTAATATTGAGGATGATTACGTTTTTGAAATCGGATTAACACCAAACCGCACCGACGCAATGTCGCACATTGGTGTTGCCCGCGACCTGATCGCTTCGCTAAATCTCCAAAACCCACAAAACCCGGTTTCGCTCATCAAACCTTGCGTTGACAGTTTTAAAACTGACACTCAAAGCAGGCCTTTTGAAGTGATTGTTGAGGATGCCGAAGCTTGCCCGCGTTATTCCGGTCTTACCATCACGGGAGTTGAAGTTAAAGATTCGCCAGATTGGCTCAAAAACCGGCTTTTGGCTATTGGCCTTCGTCCCATCAATAACCTGGTCGATATCAGCAACTATATTTTGCATGAAACCGGCCATCCAACCCACTTTTTTGATGCCGACAAAATCACAGGCGACAAGGTAATTATTAAAAAACTCCCCAAAGGGACCAAATTTGTTACCCTCGATGAAACCGAACGGGAGCTGTCAGGTGAAGATCTGATGATTTGCAATGCCAGCGACGGCATGTGCATCGCCGGAGTTTTTGGTGGTTTACATTCCGGCGTGACTGCCGAAACAAAAAATGTGTTTCTCGAAAGTGCCTATTTCGATTCGAAAACGTTACGGAAAACTTCCCGTTTTCATGGGCTTAACACCGATTCGTCGTTCAGGTTCGAGCGTGGAGCCGACCCGAATAATACCATTTATGCGCTTAAGCGGGCAGCAATGCTCATCAAGGAATTGGCCGGCGGAACCATCGCTTCCGGAATTATTGATGTTTACCCGAATCCAATCTCCAATTGGCAGATTAAGCTGAGTTATCAAAACATCAACAGGCTGATCGGTAAAAATATCGAAGCCGATAAAATTAAAGATATTCTTATCTGGCTTGGCATGGAAGTAATTGATGAGGACGAAAATGACCTCATTGTTGAAGTTCCGACCTTTAAAGTTGATGTGAAGCGTGAAGCCGACGTGATTGAGGAGATTTTGCGGATTTACGGCTACAACAACATCGAATTTCCTGATCAGCTCAGGTCGTCGCTTTCATTTGTTAAAAAACCGGATCCTGAATTTCTTCAAAATATGATTTCGGATTATCTTTCGGGAAACGGCTTTGCGGAGGTTATGAATAATTCGCTTACCAAATCGCAGTATGCCGAAAAATTTGGGGTAATCAAGCCGGAAAATGACGTTAAAATTATGAACGCGCTCAGCTCCGATTTAAACGTTCTCAGACAAAGCCTTTTGTTTTCGGGGCTGGAGACCATTCTTTACAATTATAACCGCAAAAATATAAACCTGAAAATTTATGAGTTTGGAAAAGCTTATCATCAGGATAATCATAAAGCAAAGCCAAACGATTCGCTGGCAAAATTCAACGAGGAAATGCACCTCGCAGTTTTTCTCACCGGAAAGATAAACAACGAAAGCTGGTACCAGCCTCAGCGTGATGCCGACTTTTTCGTTCTCAAGCAATTTGTAGTGAATATCCTCAAAAGGCTTGGTTTGAATGAAGCCATGTTTTCACAAACCGATCTCAATAATGAAGTTTTTGAAATGGGTTTGAGCTATGAATCCGGAAATAAAAAAATCGTAGGATTTGGTTTATTAAATCAAAAACTGGTTAAAGCTTTTGATATCCGGCAAGATGTTTATTATGCTGATTTCGATTGGGAGCTGATGCTTCATCTGATAAAAAACCATAAAGTTTTATATCATGAAGTGTCGAAATATCCCGGAGTGCGCCGCGATCTTGCATTGCTGGTCGATCATGAAGTGAAGTTTGAAGACCTGAAAAAACTGGCTTTCGAAACCGAAAAATTTATTTTGCAGGAGGTCAGTCTTTTTGATGTTTATGAAGGCGAAAAAATCGAAAAAGGCAAAAAATCCTATGCCCTGAGTTTTATTTTACAAGATGAAAAAAGAACCCTCACCGATAAAATTATTGATAAAACAATGCAAAAACTGGTCGAGGCTTTTACTAATAAATATGATGCAATCTTAAGGTAGAAATTAACAAGAATGGAAAAAGAAACGAAGTACTCTGTAAACCCGGCCGGCGAAAAATTCCCAATTCCGCTAAAAAGCGAATACAAGGAAGAATACGACCGCATTAAAAAACTGAGCGACGAAGCGCGTGGCCAGGGAAAAGAAATTGTTGTGGTGATGGGTGTTGGCTTTGTAGGTGCGGTAATGGCCGCCATTGTTGCCGACACCGTTGATAAATTAGACGGTAATCCCAGTAAATTTGTCATCGGTTGCCAGCGCCCAAGCGAGCGCAGTTACTGGAAAATTCCGATGCTTAACCGCGGCGAATCACCCGTAAAAGCCGAAGATCCAAATGTGGAGCTTCTGATCGGAAGATGTGTAAAAGATAAGCGAACCCTTGTCGCAACCTACAACAGCGATGTTTTGGAACTTGCCGATACTGTGGTTGTTGACGTTCAGTGCGATTACCAGAAAAAGCAGCTCGGTAATATGAAAACCGGCGAAGCCGACATGGCTGCCCTCGAAGCCACGATGCGCACCATCGGCCAGAAAATCCAGCCGCACTGCATGGTTTTGATCGAAACCACCGTTGCGCCTGGCACCACCGAGTTTGTGGCATGGCCAATCTTAAAAAAAGCATTTGCAAAACGAGGGTTAAAAACTACACCAATCCTGGCGCATAGTTTCGAGCGTGTAATGCCCGGACGCGAATATGTTTCGAGTATCCGCGATTTCTGGCGCGTTTGCAGCGGCTGTAATAGCGAAGCCCGTGCGCGCGTCGAAAAATTCCTTCACGAAGTTTTAAACACAAAAGATTTTCCTTTGACGGTGATGGATCGCCCTATCGAATCGGAGACTACAAAAATTGTCGAAAACTCATACAGGGCAACCATCCTGGCTTATCTTCATGAGTGGAGCATCTTTGCCGAAAGAAACGGCGTTGACCTTGTAAAAGTGATCGATGCCATAAAAATGCGCCCGACCCACAGTAACATGATTTTCCCGGGACCTGGCATAGGCGGTTATTGCCTCCCAAAAGATGGCGGCCTCGGTTATTGGGCTTACCGGCATATTCTGGGTTTTGAAGATGGGGATGATCTATTTAAGATTACGCCAACGGCCATCGACATCAACGATACACGCGGTTTGCATGTGGCACAGCTTACCCGCGATGCCCTTCGCAACATGGCGCGTTATATTGCCGGTGCCGAAGTTTTGATTTGTGGAGCCAGCTACCGGCAGGATGTTGGCGACACGCGTTACAGCGGCAGCGAAATGGTGGTTCGCAAACTCACCGAGCTTGGTGCCGAGATGCGTGTTCACGACCCTTACGTCGAGCACTGGTACGAACTGGAAAGCCAGGAAGATTATCCTTCTCCGGGCACTTCATGGAAAAGGTTTTTCAGAAACCAGGAACATTTGAACGAAATAAAGGTGAGCCAAAACCTGCAGGAGTCACTTAAAGGTGTGGAGGCAGTCATTTTTGCCGTGCCTCACAAACAATATGTTGACCTTACACCGGATGAAATCGTGAATTGGGTTGGCGGCCCGGTGGCCATTATTGATGCTTTCGGAATGCTTTCGGACGAAAAAATCCGGCGGTATTTTGAATTAGGCTGCGAAGTAAAAGCACTCGGAAGAGGCCATGTTCAACGAATTAAGAAAGAAGTGAAAGGATAAGATTTATTCTGCTTCTTTAAAACTACGAGGCCGAACCAGATTTTAATGGTTCGGCCTCGACTTTTTAATATCGTTTAAGATGATAGGCTTACTTTTTAAAGCAATCCGGCATTCTTTAAAATTTCTGCGAAACCGGGATTAATTTTTGCGTGTTCTCTGGTCACAAATTCAATTTTACTCATACGCTCTTCTAAACTCAACGTTTTATTTTGAACAGGATTAAGTGCTGTGCGGCGATCCCAGATAATGTAACCAAAAAGAAACAGCATCAGGGCAATCAAGATTCCAAAGCCCCAATAAAGCGTTTCAATTTTTGAATCAATAGCTTCGAATTTCGTGTCAATTGCTCCAAATTTTGTATTCATTTCATTCCTCAAAGATTGAACCCGTTCTTCGGTGCGCATAATTCGATCGCGGTCTTCCAAAGTAAAATTTACCTGTTGCGACTGTGGTGTAGCTTGCAACATCGCGATAAAAAACAATATGATTAAACCAGCTTTTTTCATGATTCCTATCTTTAACGATCACAAAGATAGAGAAATTATTAAAGATAATTCATTAATTTTTCTGTCTTAATTTCCAAATTTTTCCGCCTGGATGAAGTTATAGGCCGGATAATACAATCGAAAATACTAAATGAACCAACCAGCATTTGTTTTTGTTTCTGAAGATAAAAAGCATGATCCAAACCAGTAATATTTCTCCAAACCAACTGATCCACGAAACCAGTCCGTATCTTTTGCAGCACGCCCACAACCCGGTTGACTGGCATGCATGGAATTCAAAAACCCTCCAAAAGGCCGTAACCGAAAATAAAATGATGCTCATCAGCATTGGCTATTCGGCCTGCCACTGGTGCCATGTGATGGAGCATGAATCGTTCGAAAACCGCGAAATAGCCAGGATTATGAACGAAAATTTCATCTGTATCAAAGTTGACCGCGAGGAGCGACCCGATGTTGACGCCATTTACATGGATGCCATCCAGATTATCCATGGCCATGGCGGTTGGCCGCTCAACTGTTTTGCGCTTCCCGATGGAAGACCGTTTTATGGCGGAACCTATTTCAGGCCTGAACAGTGGAAAAACCTGTTGGAAAATATCTCAAACCTTTATAAAACCAGTCCGCAGGAAATAATCGGGCAGGCCGGAAAAGTTACCGAAGGTATCAGCGAAAGCAACTTTTTACCAGCGGAAACAAAAGATCAGGTTTTTGATCAAAAATTTATTGACGAGACTTTTGCCAAATGGCAGCAAAGTTTTGATGTTAAATCCGGTGGTTTTAAAGGTGCTCCAAAGTTTCCGATGCCTAATAACCTGCTTTTTCTGTTGCGATACATTCATGCTTCAAAAAATGAAACGATGCGCAATTTCCTGGAACTTACGCTCGAGAGGATGGCTTCGGGCGGCATTTATGACCAGTTGGGTGGCGGCTTTGCCCGTTATTCGGTTGATGCTGAATGGAAAGTGCCACATTTCGAAAAAATGCTTTACGACAACGCCCAACTGATTTCGCTGTATTGCGAAGCTTTTTCTTTTACCAAAAATGAAAAATATTTGCAGGTTGCCAAAGAAACCGCCGGCTTTGTGCTTCGGGAACTGGCTTCCGCTGAAGGTTTTTTCTTTTCAGCACTTGATGCCGATTCGGAAGGGGAGGAGGGTAAATTTTATGTATGGACAAAGGCTGAGATCGAAAAAATCCTGGAGACAGAAGCAGCTTTATTTATCGAATTTTATGGGATTGATCAGGAATCACTTTGGGAAGATGGAAAAAGCATTCTGACCAAAAATGAAACTGTTGCCGCATTTGCCTACAGGAAAAATATGGAAGTTAAAAGTCTGGAGAAACAACTCGATGACAGCAGGCGAAAATTATTTGCCGAAAGGGAAAAACGGACTCGTCCCGGCCTTGACGACAAAGCCCTGTGTTCATGGAATGCTTTAATGATAAAGGCTTTGACCGGGCTTTACGCTGCAACTGGTGATGATTTTTATCTGAACTCAGCCACCAAAGCTGCTCATTTTCTGATTCAACATTTCATCAAACCTGATGGAAGTTTAGTAAGAACTTACAAAAACGGACCATCGGCGATTGATGGTTTTTTGGAGGATTACGCGTTCCTGGCCGAAGCGCTGACCGAACTTTACCAGGTGACTTTTGATGAGTTCTGGATTCAGGAAGCCCGGAAACTAACTGATTTTACAATCCTGAATTTTTATGATAAAGAGGATGGATTGTTCTGGTTCACCGGAAACAGGAGCCACGAATTGGTAACGAGAAAGAAGGAAATTCACGATAATGTGATTCCTTCCTCAAACTCAGCCATGGCCAATGTTTTGTTTAAACTAGGCCATATTTTCGAAAATGAAGATTATTCAAAAATAGCTGAAAGGATGTTGAATAAAGTTTTGGGAAACATTAAAAAATATCCTGCTGCCTTTTCAAACTGGGGAATTTTGCTGATTTACAATACCGGAACTTTTTATGAAGTGGTGATAAGCGGACCAGATGCATTGTTGCGAAGAGGCGAATTATCGGAGTTTTATTTCCCTTCAAAACTCATTTTGGGCAGCACCTCAAAAAGTGAAATACCAGTTTTAAAGGATCGGTTTAAACCTGGAAAAACCATGATTTATGTTTGCACGAAAAGCGAATGTAAAAAGCCTGCCGAAACCGTGGCCGAAGCCATCAGTTTGTTATGCTACAACTAATCGTCCGAAAAATCCTTCAGCAGGCTGCGGTACGACGAAAAAACCCTTGCCCGTGAAACAAAACCAAGGTATTTCCCGTCTTTTAAAACTGCAAGGTTAAACTTACCGCTCTGCTGGAATTTTTTCGCAACATCTTCCATCGATTCATCAGGACAAACAGTGGTTTCGGGCATAAACATCAGTTCGGCAACATAGGTTTTTTCGTATAGTTCGGGCTGGAAAATGATATTGCGGATATTATCCATAAAAACGATTCCAAAAAAATTATTGTCATCATCAACCACCGGAAAAATATTTCTCGACGAACCTTCGATAGCTTTAACCAGGTCGCCCAATGTAGCTTTTGGATGAATCGTTTTGAAGTTCTTTTCGATCAGTTTTTCGACCTTCATCATCGAAAGTACCGCTTTATCTTTATCATGAGTCATTAATTCGCCGCGCATAGCCAGCCTTTTGGTGTAGATCGAATGAGGCTCGAAGTAAATGATTGTGAGGTACGAAATGGTAGCAGTAATGATAAGCTGCGGAAAAAGTTCGTAACCACCGGTAATTTCGGCGATAAGAAAAATTGCTGTAAGCGGCGCGTGCATTACGCCAGCCATCACGCCAGCCATGCCAACCAGCGAAAAAACACTTTCGTTGACCTTAAATGATGAAACAAGATTTATGAGCCGGGCAACAAAAAACCCCGAAACTCCACCCATAAATAAAGTAGGTGCAAAAACTCCTCCAACGCCTCCGCTTCCTGTTGTTGCAGCCATTGCGATGACTTTAAAAAAAAGAATCATCAACAGCACAACAAGGAAAAGCCAGTTGTTGCCGGTTAAATTTGAAAAGATGGTCTGATTGATGATATTTTCGCCTTTACCATCCAGAATATCCATCAAAGCCTCGTAACCTTCACCAAACAAGGATGGAAAAATAAAAATCAAAGTACCGATGATTGCTCCACCAAGCCCGATTCTCAATACCGGATTTTTGATTTTTTTGAATTTCTGCTCCGTAAACATGGTAGCGCGGGTAAAATAGAGTGAAACAAAACCGGCGAAAATTCCAAGCAATATAAAAAAAGGTATTTCGGTAAAAATGAAAGGAGTGTCAACCTGAAACGAAAAAACCACATCTTTCCCCATCAGGAAATAGGCGATGGTTGAACCGGTAACTGCAGCGATGAGCAGTGGTATCAGCGTAACCATGGTGAGATCGAGCATGAGGACTTCGATGGCAAAAATTACCCCGGCAATGGGCGCTTTAAAAATGCTGGCAATTGCTCCGGCACTTCCGCAGCCTATCAGCAAAATGATGGTTTTGTAATGGAGCCGGAATAACCTGCCCAGGTTGGAACCAATGGCAGAGCCGGTTAGCACGATCGGGGCTTCCAAACCCACCGAACCTCCAAAACCAACTGTCAGCGAACTTCCGATCATGGATGAATAGGTGTTGTGCGTCTTTATGATGCCGTTATCTTTCGAAATTCCATACAAAATTTTGCTCACACCATGATCGATATTGTCTTTGACGAGATATTTCAGAAAAAGAACGGTGAGGATAATACCAAACATGGGATAGGCAAAATACATGTAGTTGATGGCTTTGAAATCGAAGCCATTGGTCATAAAATTGTGGGTGTAATAAACCAGGTCTTTCAGCAGTACTCCGGCAAGCCCACTAAAAATACCGATGAAAAAACTGAGAAATATTACAAAATGCCGATCCTGGATATTTTTAACCCTCCAGATCAAT
Organism: uncultured Bacteroidota bacterium; assembly: GCA_903944895.1. Classification (GTDB taxonomy): domain Bacteria; phylum Bacteroidota; class Bacteroidia; order Bacteroidales; family 4484-276; genus CAJATL01. The sequence goes on along the minus strand of CAJATL010000065.1, from coordinate 1,628 downwards.
AATTGCCCGAAAATGCCTGTTTTTTTCATTTGTGCCGCGAAGGTATAACTTTTAAGACGAACATTCCTCCAACTTAAAAGGCCTATCTTTACCCAAAAATTCGAAAATTATGAGAATTGTCACTTACAACGTAAACGGTATCAGGTCAGCGATTGGAAAAGGTTTTCTGGAATGGCTTGCAAAAATTGATGCTGATGTTGTTTGTCTTCAGGAAGTTAAAGCTTTGCCTGAGCAAATTCCGTTAATGGATTTTGAAATGCTTGGGTTCCAAACTTTTTGGTATCCGGCACAGAAAAAGGGATACAGCGGTGTGGCATTATTTTCGAAACAAAGGCCTGATCATGTTTTTTATGGGATGAATCATGCAGCCTCAGATGCTGAAGGCAGGTTTTTGAGGATCGATTTTGGAGAACTCACCATAGCAAGTGTTTATGCACCTTCAGGTTCGAGCGGTGAAGAGCGGCAGTCTTTTAAAATGCAGTGGCTTGATGATTTTTATCTATTTGTGAAACAGCTTAAAATTGAGCGGCCAAACCTCATCATTTCGGGCGATTACAATATTTGCCATAAATCCATCGATATCCACGACCCGGTCAGAAATGCCAAAAGCAGCGGGTTTTTGCCAGAAGAGCGGGAATGGTTAACGAAATTTCTGGATCTGGGATTTACTGATGCTTTCAGACATCTTAACAAAACGCCGCACCATTACACCTGGTGGAGTTACCGGGCCAATGCCCGAAACAATAACAAAGGCTGGCGGATAGACTATCACATGGTAAGTGAGGCCATCAGTAACAATATTTCAGGGGCATTCATCAAACCTGAGGCTCATCATTCCGATCATTGTCCGGTTATTATCGAGATCTGATATTTATTGCCTGATTATTTAAATCTGTTGTATTAAAAAAGAGTGAAAATTCAGAATCTTTAAGCACGCTTTGTTCTTAGTTGTAAAACTCAAAATGTAGTATTTTAGAACACATCGAAAGCAATTAGATTTTTTGAAGTTTCTAATCTAAATTGTGTTAAAATGAAGCCTGTTTTTTACTTTAAAAAGTGGTTTCTTTTATTATTATATTTTATAATTAGCACTTTTACAATAGAATAGCTGCTTTTGTTAAAATTTGTCAAAATACAGATAGCATTTTGTGATATGAAGGATTTTGTAATTCGTTGAAAATGTTTAGTAACTTTGCCGCAAAAATTGAGCAATTTTTCAGGGGAATTGTTAATCAAAAAGCAAACAACAATAATAAAACTATTGACTATGAAAATGACCTATTTTCAAATTGAAAGACGATTAAGCCATCGGTTACGTATTTCGGTTGCTATTTTAATCTTGACTTTTCTTACTTGTTTTAATATGGTATATGGCCAGGATGTAAGTAATTACAGCGCGCCTTTAAATCTCGCAGCGATGACTGCGGATGAAATTCTTTATAATTTTAATCAGCCGGGGGATCAGGGGTCGAGGGAGTTTCCGGATGGTTTTCCTTATCCGCCCAATTGGGCAAGGCCTGAATCGAGTCGTGTTGAGCCTCACTTTCTAATTGTTACATTGCAGGCTAATCCAAGGATCGGCAATATTCCAATCCAGCAAGGCGATTACGTCGGGGCTTTCTTTGTTG
>CAJATL010000064.1 GCA_903944895.1 uncultured Bacteroidota bacterium | reverse complement strand
TTCATTTTCCAATAATCCTATAATGTTTCCCATTTTACATTCCTGAATTTTACTACTTATTGCTAGCGATCTGTTTTGCTTCATTATCCTTGATTTTCGTTCGCCACAAAGATAATATAATTATTAAGTTAGCGCCATTAATTACAACAGGAGGCATCACCACACCAATCCATCGTATTCCATAATATTTAACCACCAGCGACATCAGGATAAAAAACAAGCCAAAAAAGATGAAACCCGATTGCGCATGGGCAAACCCGCCATAAGCACCGATCACCAGCAATGTTGGTGCAATAAAGGCAAAGCTGGAGCCAAGATAAGCCGGAATGCCTCCCTTGGTGACCCAGCTATAAATTAATGTGCCGATTCCATTCATCAGCAACGCAATGGCCGGATCAACGCCCAAAAGTATGGGTGCAAGAACAGTTCCTCCAAACATCGCGGTGAGATGCTGGAAACTAAGCGGTAAACTTTTGATAACTGACAGCTTTTCATGAATGCCTACTATGCGTCTCGACATGTTTGGTTCTCCTGTTTTTTTCGGTAAATAAATCCGGATTTTCAAAGGCTAAAATACCTGATTATTTTGAATAATCGACTGGTAAAATTCAGCGATTCTGCAACGAATAAACTTCAAGTCACGAACTAATAAAGTGCAACATGATGTGCGTAAATATTGCTATCCGGGAGATTGCTGTTAAAACGCATTAATTATGTTATTCGCTGATTATCGTATTGATGAGTTGGACGGATTGAAAAATCAACTGAACATCACAGACTATTCTAAATTTTTATAATTTTTGTCCGTCCCAAGGTAACATTGTGTTTAAATATTTCTAAAATATAGGTGTTATAATTTCCGGTTGAAGGAATAACAATCTTTTCCAGTCCCGATTGTAAAGTTCCATTGGAAATGACTACTCCATCAAGACTCCATAACTTCCAGCCAGTCTCATCAAATTCATTGCATTTAATCCAAAACGCATTTCCAGCAACCGGATTTGGGAAAATTTCTGATACAAACTGTTTTTTCAAGGTTTCGGGGATAGCATTCAGGCTGGAATTATTATACAATATTGATGAGGCTCCCCAGGTTCCGGTAACTATATCGATTTTCCCGTCGCTGTTCAAATCTCCGAATGAAAATTGGTGACTTCTTGCATGAGTAGCAATGTAACAAGAGAAAAGCTTGTAATCGGTAAAAACATGGTTTTCGTCTGATTCGTAAACCGATATTCTTGACCAGCCGGTATTACCAACTATTATTTCAAATTTTCCGTCGTTATTAATGTCCGAAACTGATACAGGACCTGGATTATGATAAGTGTTAATCATTGGAGGGTAATTTTCAAATAATAATGGGCTATTCTTATTATGCAACCAAATCTGTACATCCTCCGTCTGTGTTGTTACCACGTCCTTTAGCCCATCTTTATTAATATCCTCTACAGCAATTCCTAAAACAAAATTGTGAGGTCCATCTTCAATCTTGTACAATTTATGATTTTGCAGAAGTCCGGTGACAGTATCCTGCAGGTAAATAGCAAAACTGTATTTATTTGCATCAGGTATCATAGACGAAACCGCCCACCCATTTGATAGTACTAAGTCATTAAAGCCATCGTCATTAATATCCGTAATAATTAATTCATTTTTAATGGCTATCTTTTTGTAATACGAAATTTTCTTAAAAAGCAAAGGTCCAGCCTGATGATATACCCTTACCGTATCTTCATTCCAGTGTGAAACAGCAATATCATCAAGTCCGTCATGATTAAGGTCTCCGGCAGCTATACCATAAACGTCAGTTCCACTGTAAAACCTGATCCGGTTGCTTTCGCTAAAAAAGCCTGTGCTATTTTGAAAATAAATCATAACCGTATCATGGTAACCGATAATCAAGTCCTTTCTTTTATCATTATTGATGTCGCCTACTGCATATGAACTTAATCCGGGAAATACTGCAGGATAAGATATTATGCCCTCAAATACCAGTTCATTGTTCTCCTGTTTGTACATGTGGATTTTATAATCATTTACAGAATCCAAATAAAATTTCGTGAAAAGGATAAGGTCATCGAGTGAATCGTTGTTGAAATCTTCAGCAAGACAGTAAGTATCTATATTATGAGTCCAGTAAATTACAGGATTTTCAAAAGAAATCTGAGAGATGGAATGGAAACTCAGCGTTTCGAAAAGGAGAAAAAGGACCAGGTTTTTCATCGCTGTTAATTTAGTAGTGTGTTATTCATTCAAGTTCACACAACAAAATTACTGAAATCAGCGATTCCGCACCGAATAAAACTTAAGCTATGGATTAACAAAGTGCAAAAAGACATGAATAATAAAGTATAAACCGCTCTCTTTCTCCGAAAACAACCCTACAAAAAACTACTCCGGCAATTGCATTAAATTTGTTGCCTGATCAATCAAACGGGCATTTAAACCTGCCAAAAATAATTTCAAAACCTAAAAAAAATGAAACTTAGAAATTTGACGATAGTTTTACTTTTAATGAGTTGTTCGTTAATGAGTTGTCAGGTAAAAAACGCCAAAAACATTACCGAAACAAAAATGCCTGTTTTCGAAAATATTCTGGATAGTTTCCAGCTCAAAGGATCAATTCTGATTTATGACAACGCAGGTAATACCTTCTTTTCGAATGATTTTGAATGGGCTAACGAAAGGAACCTGCCCGCTTCCACATTTAAAATCCCAAATTCGATTATCGCCATCGAAACCGGGGTTATCCAAAGCGATACAACAATAATAAAATGGAATGGCGAAAAACGGAGATTGGCAGTCTGGGAGCAGGACTTAACTTTTAAAAACGCGTTTCAGGTATCCTGCGTACCGTGCTACCAGGAAATTGCACGAAAAATTGGCGTCGGGCGGATGAAAGCATACCTCGAAAAATTCGGGTATGGAGAAATAATTTTTGATAGTCTGACTTTAGATAACTTCTGGCTTGAAGGAAATTCCGGGATATCTCAGTTTGAACAGATCCGTTTTTTAAAGCGATTTTATTTTTCGGAGCTTCCGGTATCCGAAAGAACAGTGAAAATTGTGAAAAACATCATGGAAGTCGAGAAAACCGATACTTTTACTTTCAGCGGAAAAACAGGCTGGGGCGTCAGAAGCGGAAAAAATAACGGCTGGTATGTTGGGCTTTTGGAAACCAAACAAAACGTTTATTTTTTTGCCACCAACGTTGTTCCAAAAGAAGGCTTAAATATCGACAACTTTGCAGCCGCAAGAACTGATGCGACAAGAGCAGCTTTTAAATCGCTCGGTTTAATGGAATAATTGGTGCAAACCATTGCTTCCTGATTCCGACAAAAATTATGAAAGGTTAAAAATGAAATCAAATCAATACAAAATCAGTGCTCCGGATGGCGTCGCAATTCATGTGTACGAATGGCTGCCCGACGATACGGGAATGATAAAAGGCGTGATTCAGATTGCTCATGGAATGGCTGAACATGCAGGACGTTACGAAGATTTGGCCGGGTTTCTGACCTCGAATGGTTTTGCCGTTTATGCCAACGATCACCGGGGACATGGAAAAACGGCCGAAAACATCGAAAATGTAGGTTTTGTATCCTCAAAAAACGGCTGGGAAAAGATGGTTTTGGATTTACATCTGCTAAGCCTTCATATCAAAGAAAAAAACAGCGGGAAACCCCTTTATGTTTTGGGTCATAGCATGGGTTCGTATTTAGTGAGGAAATACATTTCTAATCCCGGCACCAAAATTCAGGGTGCAATTATTTCAGGCACGGGCGATAGTCCGGGAATTTTAGGGCATGTTGGGGTTTTTCTAACCCGGGTTATGTTGCTTTTTTACCCGGCAAAATGTCCTTCACCTTTGATGTATGACCTGAGTTTTGGAGCTTTTAACAAACCATTTAAACCAAACCGCACCAAATTTGATTGGTTGAGCCGGGATAACCATCAGGTTGATAAATACGTTGATGATCCTTATTGTGGGGGCATCTCCAGCATCAGTTTTTTCAGGGATCTGCTTAATGGAGTTTTGTTGGTCACCAGCCAAAAAACCATCAACAACACGCCAAAAGACTTGCCAATACTGATTTTTTCGGGAGATAACGATCCGGCAGGAAATAATGGCAAGGGCGTTATTGAGGTTTACAATAAGTTTAAAAAAGCAGGCGTAAAAAACCTCACTTTAAAGCTTTTTGCCGGCGGAAGGCACGAAATGCTCAATGAAACAAACCGGGAAGAAGTTTATCGGTTTATTTTGGATTGGCTAAAACTGAACTGATTATGGTAAAGATAAAGTAGCACCCTCGTAAAAAATACGCTATTTTTGTTATCTCCAAAAAAATTATAATTAATGTCGGTGTTTGAGTTGCATAAAGCGAAAAATAATAAAGGCACAATAATATTTACCAATTAAAAATCTAAAAAAAGGAGATGAAATGAAATACAGGGTTCATCGCATTGAAGTCAATAAAGACAACATGCAGGAAAAAATTGAGTCGTTTTTAAATAAACTTGACGGCGAAGTTATTTCTGTTTTGCCACATATCACGCAATACTTTCTCTGTTATGGGGCAAAAACCAACTATGTAATCGTTGTCGAAAAGATAAGGTAGTTTATCGTTTACCACGAATTAGTTTAGAAAGCGCACTATCAATTGCCCGGGGTCAATCCGGTTAAATAATTTCGATGCACCGTCCTTCCTGAAATAATCCTATCAACGACTTAAAACATTCGTTATGGATTAAATTGAAGAAGAATGTCCGAGTGATGCCTGTTTTCTATTGAAAATCAACATCAGAAACTCATATTTATTCCCAAACTGGGCATAAATGGCAATTGGTTCACAACGCTGTTGGTAACCCGGTTAACGTAAAAAACATTTTCGCGGTCGTACAAGTTGGTGATGCTTAAATCGACCTCCAGAAGCGAGTTTTCGCTAAGGAAAAATTTCTTTTTCACATTAAAATCCATCCGGTGATAGGTTGGCAGGCGGCCTTCATTTAAATCGGCATATTGTATTCCGAGAAGTCCGTTTTCGGTAAGATAATTTGAGTTAATACCACCGTTAAACTTGATTTTCTCGAAGTATCCCTGGGTTTGGGTAAACGGGAAGCCGGTTCCAAAATTCCATCTTAAACTAAGCTCCCACTGCATTTTTTCGCCAAGGGTGTACGAAGCCAACAGATTCATGTTATGCCTGCGGTCGTAATGCGGATAATACCATTGAACTTCATCGTACCGTTCGACAAACGAATACGAATATGCGCCCCACAGATAGAGCCGTTTATAATCGTATTTCAACGAAAGATCAATCCCGTCAGCATAGCCTTTTTCGATGATGAAATCCTTCATCTGGGAATCAGGAGTACCAGGAGGTGCATTGTCTTCATCAAAAATTTTGTTGCGGTTAAGATTGGTTAGCTGCGAAAAATACTTGTAATAAGCTTCCAGGTTAACAGTAAAATGTGGGGTGATGTCCTGTTCAATTCCGATGATCAGGTGCTGGGCTTTTTGTAGTTTGTCTTTAACTTCCTGTCCGTCGAATTCTTCAGGAAGATTGTCGGGGCCAGATAAAAAACCATAAAAGAGATTAACCACATCCTTGTCGGAACGGGCACTCAGAAGGTTTTGTGAGTATAATCCTGCAGCCAGTTTCAGCCTGGTTTTGTCGGTGACATTGTATTTCATGGCAAAACGTGGTTCCAGCGATACATTTGATAACGAAGCGTACCATTGAATGCGGAATCCCGGCTCAATTAAAAATTTACCGGCGGTAAGCTTATATTTGACATATCCGGCAATTTCGGTGGTGTTTTCTTCCTGCTGGATTTTTTGTCCAACATCATTCGAAAACTCGAAATCTGTTTTAAATCCCAGCAATTCGATACCATATTTTAATTCATCTTTTGCAATAAAATAGGTAAAATTTAAACCTGCATTAAACCCATTTATCGAACTGGTCCGTGGTGCAGTGTTTTCCTCTAAAAAACTCATTTTATAGTTTGAATAGGCTAAAATTCCTTCCATCAACACCGGTGATCTTCCGGGGATTACCACAAAATTGGCGCCCAGGCCGTTGGCATCCCAGTGATAATCGGAGATGTCCTGATAATTTACCTTATCGGTGTATTTGAATCCAAACAGGTTTACTTTACTGCCGTTTTCGCCATTAATCGAAACCTTGCCGTAAAGGTCGAGGAAATTAAACGGAAGTCCGTCTTCATTGATATATTTGTAAAACACCTTCGAACTTTGCTCAAGATATGAATTTTTTACTGAGAAAATAAACGATGAACTGCTACCACCTTTTTCGGGCTGTTTTTTGAGCGGGCCTTCAATAAGCGCTTTGGCTCCAAATGTTGATGCTCCAATTTTCCCGGAAATTCGTTTTTTGTTACCATCGCGGGTGGTAATATCCATCACCGACGAAATACGGCCGCCATGCTCGGCATTAAAACCTCCTGTGTAGATGTCGGCATTTCTGATAATATCAGTATCGAAAACCGAAAAAAGACCGATCGAATGGAAAGGATTATAAATAACCAAACCATCGAGCATAACTTTGTTTTGGATGGGCGAACCTCCCCTGATGTAAAGCTGGCCGCCCTGATCGCCGGTAAAAATTACGCCGGGTAAAATCTGGAGATATTGGGCAATATCGGGTTGTCCGCCAACCGAAGGAATTTGTTTGATGTCCAAAGGAGTAACTTTGACGATGGAAGTCCGTGTTTCGGTTTTGGCTACTTCTCTTTCGGCCGAAATACTAACTGCATCAAGCAGCACTGAATTTTTGTTGAGGAAAAGATTTTTTGATAAAAGATCACCCGGTTTCAGGTCAACATCCATTTTGAGGGTATCATAGCCGAGATAAGTAACCAAAAGGGTGTATTTTCCCGGTGGTATCGAAGTAATGGCAAAATATCCGTTAACGTCGGTTGCCGCGCCATAGGATGTTTTATAAAGATAAACGTTGGTAAAAATTACCGGTTCACCACTTTGTTTTTCATACACAAAACCCCTGATTGTGGCGTTTTGAGCGAAAACCGGACGAATCCCGAAAAAGAAAACAACCGCAACAAGAATCGAGGCAGTAAAGATTTTTTTCATAAATAAATCTGTAAAATTCTCCTGATAAACAGCTTTTTTAGTTAAAAATTCCAAACGAAGTGATCTATGAAATATTATTAACCGGTCAGTAAAAGGCGTTAATAAATCAGCGAGCGCAAAAATCCGGTGTGCCTGAACATTTCAGGAAAACCAGAATAGAAGAGTTATTAACCACAAGCAGTAAAAACCGGGCTTACCGGGCGATTGACCGGTGCAAATTCAGACTTTCTGTAAACAGCCAAATTTTATGCTGTTAAAAAATAATTCTTCGTAAGTAAGTTTGGCCATCATTTCATAAATTCATATTAATTTGTTTCAGGCTTACAACCTGATGAAGATGCCTTGATTTTGTGCCCTGGGCGATGCCCCGTAGCCGTCAAGTTAAGCCCAAAATCCCGATATTTTCCATAGCCCAAACCTTCAGGTTTGGGATTGTTGAAATCCCCTACGCAACGATATCAGGGCGTT
>CAJATL010000063.1 GCA_903944895.1 uncultured Bacteroidota bacterium | reverse complement strand
GCTTTTTATAAACTGATGATTGTGAACCTGTAAAACGCAATTGATAAATACCTTTGCTCAAACCGGTAATGTTGAATGTTGTTTGCTCAACATTTCCGGTTTGGATGGTTTTAACCAGGCTTCCATCAGAAGTAAAAATTTCGATGGTTGAAAATTCGGTAATTCCTGAAACTGAAACCATATCCGTGGCCGGGTTGGGGAATAACCGGATATTTTGACCGAAATTTTCAGTAATTCCAACATTTGAAACTTTCAGGCTGGAAATGGCCGAAAGCCCTTCGTTTTGGAAAAATTGCTGCTGTGGCAACCGGGAATCGAAACTCGAAAAAACATCCATTGTTTCGCTGGTTTGTGGCCTGTACAAAGCGAATTGCATAAGTTCGCCATTCAGGAATCCGTTTTTGCCAGTTGCTAATTCATCGTTGGCGTATGCTGTGATGATGGAATTTTTATTCGCAAGATCGAGGGTTACCACTCCGTAACAATGGCCATTTTCATCAAAAACACCCAAAATATCACCCGTAAGAACCCCTTCTAAGCCTTTGTTCAAAATGGCAATCTGGTGAGATGATGCCATAATTTCGACACTATTCCATGGGTGTTCCGGGAAATTCCGTGAAGGCATTTCAAAAGGAATGGCTTCTTTAGCATTGACCGGGAAGATGACCGATCCCGGGGTATTCATGTTGGCATAATAAGCACTTCCGGGAAGCATGGTACCAATGGTGTTGATTCCAAACTCAGGCCAGTAAATACCAAGTCCGGCCACATCTTTCAGGATTTTGAGATTAGTTCCCGGGAAGAGTGTTACCACGTTTACGGGAGCATTGCAAATAACCGGAACCAGATTCCATCCTTGTGACAAAGCAAATGTTTTGTTTAGTTCCTCGTTTCCGATGATTGGTAAAACAGCCTGATTGTTCATTTTTACTTTGTAAGCCGATTGGCTAAACCAATCACCGATGGTATTAACCGGACCCGCCGGGTAATACGCGCCTGACATGGTTTGAGCAATGACAAAAGCATAGTCAACCGGGGCAAAAACATCGGCAATATCGTTGTTTACTGGCATGATGTAACTCGAAAGCCCAGTCCAACCTGAGGTTAACATGATATTATGAGTAGGGTAGGATTCTTGCGTAACTGTAACAGTTACAGCCGGAACTCCGCCTGTTGCAGTTACCGTTATGTTTCCTAAACGGGAAGAACCGGTTGCATTTTCGCCATAAGTAACTGTAAGTGTTCCATTCCCGGTGCCGGATGCAGGTAAAACACTAAACCAGGGAACACTCTCACTTATCGCCCATCCGGTATTTGATGTAATACTAAAAGTAGTTGTACTCGCAGGTGGCGTAACATTGCGGTTTGCCGGTAAAACAGTAAGCGTAGCACCTGCTCCAGCCTGATTAACAGTTACAATAACATTTGGAAGTCCTGTTGATGATACTGTAATTTGTCCCGATCGTGCCGTTACCGATGCATTTTGGGTATAAGTCACAGTGAGCGCGCCATTCCCGCTTCCGCTCATAGGTAAAACACTAAACCATGAAACACTTTCGGCTACCGTCCAGGCTGTATTTGAAGTTAAATTGAAAGTAGTTGTTCCGGCAGGTGCAGTAACATTTTGCGTGGCCGGGAGTACGGATAATGTGGCTCCGGCCTGAACAACAGTAACCGTAACATTTGGAACACCTGCTGCCGAAAGTGTAATTATTCCTGAACGGCTTACTGCTGTAGCATTTTGATCGAAAGTAACCGTGATTGTTGCATTGTTGCTGCCAGAAGCTGTATTGACCGAGAACCAGGTTGTACTTTCAGAAACAGTCCATGAAAGGTTTGAAGTGATGCCGAAAGTAGTGCTTCCTGCCGGTGGATTTACATTTAGTGTTAGCGGAGATGCTGAAAGCGTTGGTGTAAACCAATCTACCCTGTCAAATAAATCTTGTTCAAATGCCGGCCCTGAATAACCCCCGGAATAATCATAGAAAGTAATTCGTCCCTGGTTCACCCATTTGGTGACATTGACAAATCCTGACCATGTATTATTTGGGAATTTTGCTCCGGTACATTCAAGCTCCTGATCGTTGTTAATCATAAACAAGGTTTGTCCTGATCCTCCATTCCGGAAAGTACAATAGTTGAATGCATTTGACAAATCTACCATAGCCCCTGATTTTACATTTATGCCATTTACACCCATGTACTCAAAAATGGTGTTATTAGCACTAATATTCCCCCCTGATTGAACCGAAAAAGTGTAATAGGGCGCAGCGACACGGGTTACAAGAACCTCATTAACCAAGGTTCCAGTGGATCTGAAAGTCCCGCCATTATTAATGCTTAAGGCGCTGTTGAGTTTAAGTTGTGATGAGGCACCAAGTTCTAAAGTAGCTGTATTTTCGATATTTACATTACCCAAACAGGTTAATATACTCCCTGTATTTCCGGAATAGAGTTTTCCTGAATTGACCGACAGATCGCCATTTACAACAACATTACCTGTCATGACTACATTATCACCCCTTGTCAGGGTAACTGATTTTCCTTCACGATCGATGTAATTTACAGGATCTCCATCAGTGGCAAGAGTTTTATTCACCAAAACATTATAAAAAGTACTTCCGAAATTATTGTAAATTCCGGTATTGATGGTTCCGTAAAGTTCAACCGAGCCACCGGATGGAGAAAAGGCAGCATTATTTGCTAAAAAGTTACCTGTTGTCCGGACAGTTCCGGCAGTGATGTTTTCGGTAAATGTGTATGTCAATGAAGGATTAACATAAATCCCAACATCCTTAAAATCCAATACCCCACCATTCATTGTAACAATTGCATTGCCAACAAAAGGCCACCAGCTATCACCATTTCCTCCGTAAACATTTAAGGTTCCGCCTGAACCCACAAAAATACTCCCGTTAAGGTCAACATATTGGCTGACATCCTGATGTAAATCCATCGTACCGTTATAAATTGCATAAGTTCCGAACAATCCATCATCAGCAAGATCGGCAGCGCTGAAATTACCAGGTGAAATCCATATCCCGCCACTTGTCCAGTCGTAAACCTGGCAGGTAATATTATGTCCCGCAACATTATTTAGCACGCCACCTGGATTATTTACCTCAAGTGTATAGAAGTCTTCAGTTTTACAAAATTGATTGACTGTCCCGTTGAAAATCACCCTGCTATTTGTTTCAGCAAAGGCTGATACACCAACGTTATTGTACCAATCACCTGCAATACCAATGGTTTTATTATTTGAATTCAGAACACCTCCATCAATAAACAAACTTCCCTTAATTGTGAGGTTATCGTAAACCTGGAACGAAGAGCCCGGTTTGTTAAGAACCATGTTGTAGAGATAATTTCCGTTGGTCACCTGAACATAGTTCCCTGAACTGGCATTAACAAATTCCACGGTTCCGGCAAGAGGCTGGAATGTGCCTGCAGTATTGGCTGATAACGTTTTTCCAACCCTGAAAACCCCACCGCTGATCTGGTCATTAAAAGTGCTGAATATCGAAACCGTCCTGTTCGGAAATTCAACAACTCCGGTTGTTAGCTGCAAAGTTCCTGATAAGGAAGCAACACCTGTGCTGTAATTATTGGTAAAAGTCCCTTGTACAACATTAAGAGTTCCGGTGTTGGGAAAAATAAAATCACCATCAACAGTTGCGACAGAACCTGACCATAAAATCAAACTTCCATTCAGTGTTAGGCTGCCGGTGTTTGAATAGTCGGCCAGAGAGAATTTAAGAAGCGCAGTATTTTCGATAATTGAATTCCCGGCAACCAGCAGATCAGTAACTTCGTATTGAAAGTACCAGTCAGAGCCTGCCTGAGCGGTAAAATTTCCCATAACCCTTATCGGGAAATAGGCTTTACCTCCTTTTTCGTCACCTGATAATTTGGAAAATGGTAATGCGACCAGGTTTCCAAATTCTGCATCATCATCCGTTGGGTACATCAAATTATAAACATAAACTGTATTACCAGCACCAAGTTGAGCATTTGTGCCATCCCAAAAGCCCCATTCATTCGCATTAAAAACACCATTAGTAACATTATCGTTTGAACCTGAATTCCAATTAACTATGTCAGCAGTCAGATTATCGGCTGCACTTATCATTTTTAATGTGGCTGCATTGATGTTTACGGTGTTGGTAACATTAACTGTTCGGCCATTCATGTCAAATGTTCCGCTGTTTATGTTCAGGTTGCCAAGAATGGTTACCGGAGAGCTGCCTGCAAAAGCCGTGCTGGCTCTGGTTTGTGGAATGGGTTTTCCTTCTTTGTCGAATAATTCTGTAAGTGTTGTTCCATCATCGTCAGCGCCTTTGTTGATGGCCACATTGTAAAGGCTGCATCCAACATAGGTAACAAGATAAGCATCATTTGAGCCGTAAAGTTCAATAGTATTTCCTGTTGGTGTAAATTCCGATCGGTGGTTTTCGAAATTTCCGACGGTCCGGATGGTTCCTCCGGTAATATTTTCAGTCAATGAATACAAAGTGGAACTGTACACCCTTATCCCCTTGTCTTTAAAATCAAGTATCCCGCTACTCATCGTGATGGAGGCATTTGCTGAATAAGACCAGTCGCTGTCAGCTGTTCCTCCGTAAACATTAAATGTACCACCATAAATATTCAGGTTTGCATTAAGATCAACCCATCCACCGTTGTTGGTAAGATTAATAGTTGCTCCCGGATTGAGCCAATAGCCGCCGTAAATACCATTATCAGCCAGATCGAGGGCTGTAAAACTTCCGGCAATAACGTCAACACCTCCGGTAGTCCAGTCGTATTGGTTACAGCTTACGTTGTAACCTGGCACATCAATTCGTAAAGCGGCACCCATTTTGGCTTCCAGAATATTAAAAGTTTCGTTTGATTTTACGAGTTGATGACCCGGGCCATCGAAAACCACACGGCTTGTACCTTCAGTAAATGCTGATGTACCAGATGAATTGGTCCAGTCTCCACTAACATTCATCGTCCTGTCAGAAAGATTAAAAATACCTGATTGGATAATAACATTTCCATTTACATCAAGAATACTGCTTAAGGTATTATTTACTGTAACCGTTCCTGTTTGACTAAAAGTCAGGTTTTCGAAATAATCACCCACATTCATTCTAAGTTCCTGCGAAACTCCATCCAGTATTATTTCTCCTGCATTGCCAACAAATATTCCATTTGAATTAATGTCACCTTTAAGTGTCAGATCGTAGGATGAAGCAATATTGAATTTTGCACCAGGATGAACATAAATATCGCCATTTATATTCAATGGCTGTGTTGACAATGAACTGATTCCGGTTTCAGCACCTCCGGATTTATAGCTGCTTACATCATAAAAAGAAGATGTTGCTGAATAACTCCTGATGTAAGAGGATGAAGTACCACGCATCGCAACTACTCCTGAAGCAAGATTAGCATTTGAACCTGAATTGAATTCCCATGGCCCATAGACATTGAATGCTGTATAGGCAGTAAACCCTGATGTTGAACCGGAGTTCCATGAAACAATGCCATAAGCTGTTATTAATCCTGCAGCATTATTCATGTTAAGCGTTCCGGATATACTAAAATCGTTTTGGACAGTGAGGGAATAGCCACCGACAGTAAGGGTAGCTCCGGGTTCGATGTTTAGACTTTTACAATTTGCGTTTGCGGTTTGAATGTAAGGCTGGCGTGTAGCACCTGTTGGAATTGTAACATCGAATGTAGCATCAGGAACTACATTCCCATCCCAGTTGCCTGCCGTATTCCAGTTTGTACTTATATCTCCCTGCCATGTTAATTCATCAGTTTTTTGATAAGCCAGGGTGTATGATCCAAAATTTGCACTATATCCCGAAACCTTCAAATAAGCAAACCCATCGTAAGTTGCCATCCACGTAATTTTCGAGCGGCTCGATTCACAACCATCATCATTGTAAGTTATTTCAGCGCAATTAGAATCATAAAGGTTTAAATAAGTATCAAAGCTGGCGGTAGCTCCATCTCCACAACCGGTTTGAAAAGTATAGGTACGTCCCATTGATACTTCAATTCGGTACATTTTGCACCCATACTGGGTAACAGAAGAGGAATGTGTATTCCAAAAACTCACGGGGGAAATCACAAAATCATATCCCGGGCAGGTAATGCAGCCGATAGTAGCCGTCGAACGATAAGCTGCAATTACACTTTTCATAACTTCTATTGTCCAGGCATTGTCGGCATCGACGCCGTCACCAGTAGCAACACCCATAAAGTTAACTGTTGGATTTGAGAAATATCCAACCCTGGTCGAATTCTGATTATTGGGAGGGGGGAAATACCCACCACCTGTGTAGCTCATTGCAGAGGAATAGAGTACACCATCCGATCCTACCCATCGCCATCCTGCAGAATATGAAAAAAGAAGAGGTCCGGGTTGATAATTTTGCTGTTTATGATGTCCACAACCCATGTTGTGCCCCATTTCATGTATGGGTGAAAAGGCTGATGATGTACTTACGCCTGCTAATGAAAAACCACTTCCGGGGTTTCCTGATGAATTATTCAAGCCCCAACCAAGACCGCCTCCCATTGTTGTGAAAAGTTGCACCAGATCAGCTCCATAGGTGTTACGCCAGGTATGAATTCCATCCATATAACCATCGGAGGTTCCGGTCAATCGGTTAAGATCAATCTCGTCGTCCCCATTTTCGGTGTATGAAACTTCGGCAGTATAAACCAATCTGTTGGTCGCCCCGGTTTGACTGTTGATATGAACAGTTTTGCCAATTGCCACTGCTGTTGCCACGCAATTAAGAATACCGCCACCATTGTTATTTCCCCACGTACGGGCAGCGGGAGTATAAAGAATCATAATATCAATAGTCACATCAGTAAGGGTACCTTTGTTTGAACCAGTTCCGTTCGCAGGTCTGGGTTGAATGACTAAATCATCCTTAGAAGAGTTATCATCAGGTATTAGATAAGGTTGATCCTCTGCCTCCGGAATTAATGTAGGATTTAGTTCAAGCAGGTAGTGCTTGAGTGATAACGGATCGCTGATGATTGTAAATCTTTTTCCTTGCTCCGGAATAGAAATATTGATCAGCGTCCTGTCGTCTGTAGTTGAAATGACCATAAAAGCATAATCAAATGATTCCAACCTGGCAGTGATTGTGACATTGCCATCGAAATAGCTTTCTACATTTTTTACCATAGCTATAAACCTCGTGTCCGGAAATAGGTTAAGCATGATCTGATCGTCTGTTTTGATTGCAGACAACGATTTTATGTTATCATTTAACTCAACCTCCCTGAATCTGGTAACTGCATTTTTGTGATCAAAAAAATGTAGCGCGGTGCCAACATCCTGCCGACTTACGGTTTCATAATTAATTAGTTGAAACTCGTTTGCCTGAGCATTTGTCCTTGTCGGAACAATCAGGCATAAAAAACTGATTAGCAATGCCAAAAGTAAAGTTTTTAATTTCATTTTGTTTCTTTTTTAATGTATGAATTGAACTATTTAAATTGTGATTTTGCGCAAATGTAATCTTGATTTTGTCTTGTTTCATTTAAATCTGTGCTTTGTTGAGTGTTTTTGTCCCGCCTGTTTCGCATATTCTAAGCGATAAAATTAAATTTAAAAACAGCAAATTCAAAATATTTTATTGGTAATTTTTTTTCATGCTTTTCATGACTTACAAAGAGCAGCCTAATGTGGTTAGGGATATTGGAAGGAAGCCTCTCAAGGATATGAACGTAGAGATGCAGTTCCATAAACTGAAGGGCCGGCGCACCGAAATATCAATACGCGAAAATGAATAAACTTAGTTTGAAACCCACACATCAAAAATTATCATTTTTATTTCCAATCCTCAAACATTCAATTTATTACCTGTTATTCAAGAGGCTAAATGGAATCAGGTATGTTGAGTACAGATTTTTGGAATTTTACATTTATCTCATGTATTTCGACTTCCTGGTAAGCCAGTTGTATAGGTATTTGTCATTTTTATCGACAACAAAATCGATGTAGTTTACAAGTTCCTGTAAACCTTGATCCTTATTTTTATTTGCACTCAAAATTCTCTTTAATTCAAGTTTATCTTCTTCTGACAATTTAAAAGATTGATAACCGGAAATGTTTTTAAGCTTATTCAAATAATCAATCATCAACGGATATTTTATTGCCGGATCTAATCCCTTATTGCAAAATTCCGCTAACTGATGTTTTTGATTATTACTCACAGTCCGATGTAAAAATAAGTCCATAATGGTTTGTAAATGCGTGTTTTCGATTTCAAGTGAAGCGTTTGCTTTTAAACGTTTGTCGAGATATTCGACGCTATTTTCAAGCTGATTTACCTTTATCAGGAGCGCATTTCTTTCCACCTCAGCTTGTTTAAGAATTCTGACTTCTTCGAGCAAAGCATCATTTTTCAGGATCATTTCGTCATAATCAGGCCATTGGTCATCGGTTTCGAGATGGGATAAATATTGAATTATCGTATTGATTTTGTCATTGTTAGAAGCCGTAGAGTTTGAAATTTTTGTTAGCTGTTCGATCTGCAATCTGGTGAAAGTGAATTTGTGACTGATAAGTTTATGGAAGGTTTCCTTTAACAGGAAATTTTGCAATTTCGTTTCAAAATCATCCGATTCGGCTTGTGGAAGGTTAATTTGTGGCTTTATAGCTATCTGATTAAAAATCTTATCAATAACAACATAATCTTCGTTATAGGCATAATATAAATCTTTGATTTTCTGAAACTGAGATTCCATACTTTCAAATTCAAAGTGAAGAAATTCAAACAGAATCCTCTTGAGTTTGAAATTTTCAATACTCAGATTTACATGTTCTGACTTTGCAAAACCAATTTTCATCAGTTCGTAACAATCACTAAAACCCCGGTTGTACTCTGGAGTTTCGGTCTTTCTCTTGTTTTCGAGAATATGATAGATTGTTTTTATAATTCGTAACATAAAGGATTTTTTTTGTTTTAAAAACAGGTTGCTGATCTGATGTTAAACACCCATTTTCATTATTGATTCAGTAGTTTTTGTTTTTTAATTTTCAAGGATAAGTCATTTCACTTTTTTATTGAGTCTTTCACACATCTGAAGCCAACAGTCGAATTCCGGTCGAAACCCGGTGAAACCAGCAACAGCATTTGCTGGTGATTTACCGGTTGCGGCCCTCCCTGAACATACCACCAGCTTGATGTTGGTTTATAAAAACTACCGCCTTTCATCATCGTGAAATAGTAGGTGCCGTTATCGTAAACATCCTGCGTAAGCTGCCACACATTGCCAACCAGATCTTTTACGCCAAGCGGACTTTCACCATCCGGAAACTGGTTAACCGGGCTTGGTTGTCCCGAAGCATTATTGCACAAAGTCGAATCAAAATCGTTGCCCCACGGCCATTTCCTGCCATCGGTTCCCTGGGCTGCGTATTGCCATTCGGCCTCGGTTGGCAGTCGCTTTCCATGAGCCGAACAATAAGCTTTTGCGTCATCAGGTGAAACATAAACGACCGGGAAATTCGCTTCGTTAGCCGGAAATTTCCCGTTGTTCCAGTGTTTTAAAAAGTTTGAAGTGTCGGATGGTAAATATTTTGATTTTTTTAGAAAGCTGTGAAATTCCTGGTTTGTAACCGGGAATTCATCCATAAAAAAGCTGCGCATCAGCAAAGTGTCATTTTCTGAATTTGCCGGATAAGGAATAAACGGATCTGGGTTGGAGGCATCGAAAACGAAAATGCCTTCAGGAATGTCCTTCATCCCGGCGGGGGTTTTTGCAGCAGCTTCTGTTCTTTCAAAATGACTGACTAATACGCAAGTTGAAGGCTCTAAAAATACGATTCGTTCATCCATCAGATCATTTTTAGCATCGAAAAGCTGCACAACAAATTTCCCCTGAAAACGGCCACAATGATCTGATAATCTGAGGGCTTGTTGTGTGGCAGGTAGTTCGATTTTTTGGTTTTGATAAGAAGGGTTGCCGGCAGTGACAATAATTTTATCACCACCAAAAGGTTGAATAAAAAGAGAATCGCTCTTCAGATTAACCTTTAAAAGGTTTGGAAATAGAGCAATAACATCAATGTTCGATTCTTGCCGGCTTCCAAGCGAAGATTTGTCGAAAGAGGCAGTTTTTGCTGGAAAAAAAGTCTTTCCATCCAAAGTATCAGGAACTAATTCATCATGATGCCACAGGCTAACCGCATGAAAACCTTCCGGAATTTTTCCTTCAAATAACGCCCCATCGAAACCTGCCGGAATCAGGCTGTAAACGGTATAAATGGTATTGTTTTCGGTCGGAAATTCATTCACCCAGATGCTGTCTTTTATAGTGGAGATTAGCGGTGTCCATTGGTAGCTGTTGAAAGCGCCTGAGTTTTCGCGAAGGATTTTCACGACTTTCCCGAGATAAAGAAACTCTTCTTCCATCCATTCGGGCCGGCCCGGATAATAGGTGTTTAACTCGATACCGTATCCGTTAAAAAGCGAAATATTGGCTTCGCGATGGATTCTTCCCTGGCTCAACTGGCACACCCTGAAAATGGCGAAGTCGGGTTTGATAAGTTTGTTCATGTTTAAAGGCGGTGGCATATAAATAGCATCGTGCACCCGCCCGGAAATAATCCCGGGCATATCTTTGGTTACCGCCATACCTTCGCTGTACATAATAACACCAGCCCGAACGCTGTCGGCGGCATGTTGGAGTTCAAAACTTGAACTTCCCTTTGTGTCGAGAACAACACCGTCGGCATTGGTGGCTTTGATCAGCCTGGCCATGCCTTTATAAGGGTTTTCCTCGCGTGTGCTCTGATCCCATGGGTTGAAGGCGATGAAAAACTTCGTTCCATCAACCTGGCACATTCCGGCCAGTTCTTTCATTTTGGCCAATCCTCCCGGCAAATCCTCGTACAAATCCCATTGGTTACGCTGATCAACGCCGAGGCGTGGCCATGTAGGCCAGATGCTGTAAACATCGTAGCCGCCCATGTATTTTTTGCCTTTTTCAAGAAATTCGGCAAGGTTATATTTTCCGGTAGCCGGGTCGTAATATTCATGGTCCCACGCCATTTGAAGGGTCATCAGGTAATCGTGTTTTATCCACTGCAAATCTGGTCGTTCAAAAAGCGTATTATCAAAAGTTTCCAGATCGTAAAGCCAACGCTGCTGGAATGCTTTTCTCAATCCATTTTGCCAGGCTCCTTCAAAAGTCTCCACCCAAATTGTCCAGGTAACCGATCCTCCCGGATAAACATCGGTTTTGCAACGCTGCCTTCGCACTTTGTCCCATGCTGTTCGGCGGGCAAGGGCATATACCGGATTTCCCTCGCTGGTTTCGATTGATGAATAGCCAAGTTCCCAGGCATTATCCGGCAAAATCACACCAATCGGCCCAAGCCCCGGCCTGAAAATCTTGGCCCTGGCCAGGTCCCATGGCCCGCTTGAAGTAATATAAATGTGGTCTTCAGATTCACCGAAAGGGACGAAGTTTTCTAAAACAATGGTGTCGTTGGAAATATTTTTTATTGTAACAAAAGCTTTGATTCCTTTTTGGAAAGATTTATCGTAAAACATTTTCCCTTCTAAACCAGGATCAAACGAAAAAAGTATGCTATCGTTAATGCCGGAAATATTGAATGCATCATTGCTGAAAACTGTTTTTTCGGTAACATCAATCGAAAACAAGGGTTTTTGAGTTGAGAAAATTATTTTGCCTGCATTATTTTCATAACCTTCAATTTCCAGGTTTTTTCCTGGTTTTGAAATGAATACTGGGTTTTTTTGCCCGATGGCAAACTGCGTTATTACCACGATTAGCAATGAAAGTAGAATTGAAATTCTCATATTGTTACCAATTTAGATGGCCAAATTTAGGATTAAAACTCAGATGCAAGGTAAAAATAATTTGATCATTTATTTTATGATTCTGGCTGTGGTACTAAATTTCTATTTGGTTGAGACTATGAACAAAATTCATCAATTTTATTATCCCGAGGCTGAAGCAGCGGGACTTTGGGTGTAATTCATCAAAAAAATCGATATTTCTGTTTTATGTATAAAATTTCCAGTTATATTTGAAGCAATGTTTCATTAAAAATCATTTGCCATGAAAAAGAGTTTATTCCTACTTTCTTTTGTTTGGCTGTTTATGTTTGCCTTCAGCCAGGCGCCTTCGGGCATCAATTACCAAACTGTTATACGCGCCAGCGATGGGCAGGTAATGGCCAATGCCGGACTTACGCTCAAGATGACTATTCGCACGGGTACACCAGATGGTCAGGCGGTTTATGTGGAAATCCACAATGTAGTTTCTAACGTTTTTGGGCTGGTTAATCTGGTGATTGGGCAGGGAAGCCCTCAGTTTACTGACTTTTCGGCTATCCGTTGGGGAAATGCCCCACATTACCTCGAAATTGCCATTGACTTTACGGGCGGCGGGCAGTTTACAATACTATGTGTTACACAATTTGTGAGCGTGCCCTACTCCCTTTACTCCGGGCAAAGTGGAGGAATCCTGAACATGACTGATCAGGAGCGTGCAGCTATCGTAAACCCTCCGGCAGGGATGCAGATTTTCAATCTTTCCACACGGTGCATCAACTATTTTGATGGTTACGACTGGTTTCAAACCTGCGGAAGCCTTATTTTAAACCAACCGCCTGAACTACCTTACATCATGTGGCCTCCAAATGGAGAAGTTAATCTGCCTTTTGAAATTAATCTGCAATGGATGTGCAACGACCCCGAATTTGACCATCTGGTTTTTGATGTTTATTTTGGCCCCAACTATCCGCCACCATTGATAGAGAGTAGTTTTAGCCCATTAAGTTATCTGGTGAGCCAGCTTCAATACGCAACGCAATATTTTTGGAAAGTGGTAGCTCACGATAGCTACGGGAACACCACCGAAGGCCCGGTGTGGAGTTTTTTCACTGCTTTTTGCACTCCAACACCGGTTTATGCAGGCCAGGATGCCACCATTTGCAGCAATAGTAGTTATTACATCCAGGATGCCAACACAGGAGGTGCCTGGAATTTCATCTGGACAACAGGTGGCGATGGAACATTTGAAAATCCTACAACCATAAATACGTTATACATGCCAGGAATGCAGGATGTTCTGACCGGATTTGCTGAACTTACGCTTACTGCTTACGATAACGATCCTTGCCCGTTAATATCCGGTTCTGATGCGATGATAATCTCTTTTGCCTATGATCCAACGGTTCATGCAGGAAATGATCAGACAGTTTGTACGGGTGAAGTTGTGCAGCTCTCAGCTATTGCTACAAATTATAACCAAGTACAATGGATTGCAGTTGATGGGTCAGATGATTTTTCAAACCAATATTCCTTAACCACTGAATATTATCCAAATATTAATGAATTGAATAGAGGCTACAGCGAAATTGGAGTATTTGTAAGTCCAATAGAACCTTGCTATAATAATGCCTTCGATTACATCTTCATTTACTATGAATCGTTGCCCACTGTTAATGCTGGTCCCGACCAGCTAAGCATTGCCGGAACTACTGCAACACTGGAAGGTAATGCCCCGCCCAACGGAGGCTACGGCATTTGGAGCATAAGTAGCGGCACAGGTGGTAGTATCGCCCAGCCCAACAACCCAACCAGCACCTTTACCGGCTTTGCTGGAAATTCCTACACCTTAAAATGGACAGTTAATAGCCTGCAAGGATGTGTCGCCAATGATGATGTAATCATAAGTTTTGCCAGCAACTGGGCTTGCGGGCAAAGCTTTACCGATACCCGTGACGGAAAGCTTTACACTACCGTACAAATAGGAACCCAATGTTGGATGAAACAAAACCTTAACGTTGGAACCCGTATTGCTGGCACCAGTAACCAAAGCAACAATGCTACAACTGAAAAATACTGTTACAACAATACCGAAAGCAACTGCGCCACCTACGGCGGCCTTTACCAGTGGGACGAAATGATGCAATACACTACAACAGCAGGTGTAAAAGGAATTTGCCCCACAGGCTGGCACCTGCCCACCGATGCCGAATGGACAACGCTAACCACTTATGTAAGTAGCCAAACCGCCTACCATTGCAACAGTAATGTTGATTACATTGCCAAATCCCTGGCAGCTACTACAAACTGGAATACAAACACCGGAACATGCACCATTGGCAATAACTTAAATGCAAATAATGCAACCGGTTTTACAGGCCTTCCGGGCGGTTACCGTACCAGCATTGGTACATTCGGTTACCTCGGCGACACCAACCACTTCTGGAGTTCTACCCAGCTATTGGCGGCAAGCGCCTGGAATAGGCATCTTTACTATAGCGTCGCAAATGTAAACATTGACAGCAGCACTAAGGGTTATGGTTTTTCGGTTCGTTGTGTCAAGGATTAAGGGCTATTTTATTATTTTATAATTTGCCTCGCCTCTCCTGATCAATTTTTTTATGATATGGGCATTCATCAGGATTTGCCGGTTTAAGGCTAAACTAAAATGATAGTGGCGGGGTTTTCAGCAGGAAGTATGGGTTTCTAAAGGTTTCACCTTTTTAACAGGTGAAGCCTTTTTAAACAACCTTGCTACAGAAGAACTTTGCGATTTCTTTAGATAACCCCCAAATCCCTACCTTTGCCCCATGCAAAATGATGTTTTTAACAGAATAGAAAATCTGAATATCCAAAAGCTGGAAGAACCGCTTCAAGTCCTTCAAAACTGCCGTATTTGCCCACGAAACTGCGGTGCCAACAGGTTTTCGTCAAAATTGGGATATTGCAAAAGTGATGCTTCTTATTATATTTCCTCTATTTGTATTCATAAAGGTGAAGAGCCTGCCATCAGCGGAATTCATGGTATTTGCAACGTTTTTTTCGGACATTGCAACCTTCAATGTTTGTATTGCCAGAATCACCAGATTAGCTTTAATTATGATATGCTGGCTGCAAATCGTTTAAACTTAAAACAGGTTTTAACAGAAATCGTCAAATGCCTGGATGCAGGCTGCGAAGCTGTCGGTTTTGTTTCGCCATCTCACTTTGTGCCACACTTTAAAGTGATTGTTGATGCGTTGCATGAACTTGGCTTGCATCCAACCATTGTTTACAACACAAACGGTTACGACAAAGTTGAGACTGTTATTGAAATTGAAAACCTGGTTGATATTTATCTTCCTGATTTTAAATACATCAATTCAGAATTATCAAGGAAATATTCTGATGCTAACGATTATCCGGAAATAGCAAAAAGTGCAATTAAAGAAATTTATCGCCAGAAAGGTTCCACCTTGTTTCTGAATGAAAATGGAGTCGCCGAACGCGGGATTATCATTCGCCACCTGGTTTTGCCGGGTCACATCGAAAACAGTCTTGGTGTTTTGCGGTTTATAGCCGAAGAAATTTCTACATCAGTGCACATTTCACTCATGTCGCAATATTACCCGACGGCTTTTGTGAAAAACATCTCACCATTGAACAGGACGCTTTATCAGGAAGAATATCAAACCGTTGTGGATGAATTTCATCGTTTGGGATTTCGTAAAGGCTGGGTTCAGGATTTGGAAAGCCATGAAAACTATCAGCCGGATTTTGAGAAAGAGCATCCTTTTGAAGGGTAAGAAGTAGGCAGTCGGTAGTTGCCAGTAGGCAGTTGGCGGTTGCCAGTAGGCAGTCTGACAGTAGGTAGTCGGCAGTGGCGAGTAGGCAGTTGCCAGTCGGAAGTTGGCGGTTGCTGTATGACCCTTCATGCTTTTGGTAAATTAACAGATTGTCTCAATGCTTTTAGAAACGCCGGTCTTCCGGCTTCCAACTCCGGTCTTCCAACTCCGGTCTTTCAACTCCGGTCTTCCGACTTCCGGCTTCCAACAAAAAAATCCCCATCTTTGCACAATACTAAATCTTACAAACTTGTTTTCATTTCCGATAAAATATCACGAACCTGTTTTCCGCCCGCCCAGCGAGGCTTATTCATTGATTTTGCAGGTAACCATTGGCTGCTCCTGGAACCGCTGCGCCTTTTGCGAAATGTACACTTCAAAAAAATTCAACTTCAGACCCGAAGAAGAAATCTTTACCGAAATTGATAAAATGGCTGAATTTTTCCCTGATACCAGAAAAATATTTCTGGCTGACGGAAATGCCATGGTTTTAAGTTCAGAAAAACTGTTGAGAATCCTCGCTTATTTAAACCAAAAATTCCCCCGACTTACCAGAATTTCGGCTTACGCCATTCCTAAAGATTTGAAAAATAAAACTTTAGATGAACTCACGGCTTTGCAAAAAGCTGGTTTGAAATTGATTTACGTGGGCATCGAAACGGGTGATGATGTTTTGCTGGATTTGATAAACAAGGGTGAGACTGCCGAAAGTACCTTCAATTCGATGAACAAAGCCAAAGAAGCAGGGATTAAAAGTTCGGTGATGATCATCAATGGGTTGGGAGGGAGGAAGTATTCTTCACTACATGCCATGAATTCGGCCAAAGTTGTTAACCTGGTTCAACCTGAGTTTTTATCAACCCTGGTTTTAAGCTTTCCGTTTGGCGTCGGGCATTTCAGGACAAAATTCGGCGGTGAATTTATCGAAATGAATATTCTGGATTTGCTTCATGAACAGAAATTATTCATCTCCAATTTAAATTTGAATGAAACTGTTTTTCGCAGCGATCATGCATCAAACTACCTGGTTTTAAAAGGAATTCTAAATCGTGACCAACAAAATCTGATCGCACAACTCAACATGGCCATTCAGGCTCCCGAACATGCAAACCTGCGCAAGGAATGGGAGCGGGGTTTGTAAACTGCTTCAATAAGTCAAATCATTCCAATCCCTCAATAGTATTATCTAATTTAAAATCAGTGTTTTATTAATTAATGTTCCCATTTGACGGATATTATCCTAAATTTGTAAACAATTAAACATCAAATTTTAGATATTTTGAAATTTTCCGAATTTAAATTACACAGCCAAATCATGGAAGGCATCGATGCCATTGGCTACGAAAAACCTACACCAGTTCAGGAACAGGCAATTCCATTGATTATGCAGGGCCACGATTTAATTGGCTGCGCGCAAACCGGAACCGGAAAAACGGCTGCCTACGTGTTACCCATGTTGCACGGAATTGTCTCCGACAAGCACCGCAACGATACCATCAAAGCTTTGATAATTGCGCCAACACGTGAGTTAGCCGTTCAAATTGACCAGCAACTGGAGGGTTTTTCTTATTACACAAATCTTAGTTCTGTTGCTGTTTATGGCGGAGGTAGCGGTACCGATTTTGAAATGGAGAAAAAGGCCTTAAAAACCGGCGCCGAGGTCATTGTTGCAACGCCGGGACGGTTAATTTCGCACCTAAACATGGGTTATGTCAAATTTAACGAACTGAAGTATCTGGTTTTAGATGAAGCCGACCGCATGCTCGACATGGGTTTTTTGCCCGACATTCAAAAAATCATGAGCCATCTTCCAAAGGAACGGCAAACTTTGCTGTTTTCGGCAACCATGCCACGCGAAATCAGGGGTTTGGCAAAAAGCATTCTCCATAAACCTGAAGAGGTAAATCTTGCTGTTTCAAAACCTGCCGAAAATGTGATGCAGGTGGCTTATCTGGTTTATGATAATCAAAAAATCGCTTTGATAAAAAGCTTGCTCGCCGGCAAGGATTTGCCTTCAGTTTTGATATTTTCGGCTACCAAATCCAGCGTGAAAGTTATCGAAGGTGAATTAAAAAGGTTAAGATTAAACGTCAAAGCCATCCATTCGGACCTTGAGCAGGATGAGCGTAAAATAGTGCTCCGGCAGTTTAAAAATCGCGAAATTCAAATCCTTGTAGCCACCGATATTGTCTCCAGAGGCATTGATATTGATAACATTAGCCTTGTAATTAACTATAATGTTCCTCACGATGCCGAAGATTATGTTCATCGCGTTGGCCGAACGGCCAGAGCTGAAAAAACCGGGGTTGCCATTACTTTTATAAATGACAAAGAAACACGGGATTTTAAGAAAATTGAAGAACTAATCCAGTCGGAGGTGCGGAAACTGCCTTTACCAGAAGGTTTTGGGGTTGGGCCTAAATTCGAAGTCACACGACGGGATAACGACCGTGGACCGATTCGCCGCAAAGGAATGAACGACAGAAGAAGACCTTCAGGAAAATGATTTTACGATCACTGGTTAATGAGGCTTTTCCGAAAGAAAAATTCATAGAAAAATGGCTATTTTTGCAAAAAATTTATATCTCATTGATTTTTAATTTTTTACCAGATGAGTATTCCAATTAAAGCGCTCGATTACGAGGAAATAAAAAATATCCTCACCGAAAAAGATCACCGTGTGATTTTTAGAAAAACCAATATCATTCCGGATGATGAGGATTTGTACCAGGCATTAAATCAATATGTTAATTACGAAAATATCCCGAACAAATCGGTGCTGGGGCTTGATATTTATCAGTACAGCACAGGTTATGGGGTTTTGGAGCAAGCCCTGATTCCCTTTTTATTCCGGCGGTTTATGGAAACCACCATTGATCAGTGTTTTGCTAACCATAAATACATTTTTCAGAAATACGACCCGCAAAAAATTAAGGACCATTTTATCAGTACCGGCGATGGAGGTTTTTTCATTTTCGACACGCCCTTGCACTCGCTGCTTTTTGCCATCAATTTTGCCGTGGTTTTGAGGGTTTACAATGCTTTTCATTTTTATCCAAAACTCAGGCGGATTATTGGCAGTATAAATTTAAGATACGCAATTACTTACGATAAAGTTTACCAGTTTGGCGACAATTATTTTGGTCGGGCGCTCATCAACAATGCGCGGATTTTGCAACGCGACAACCTCAACCGCTGCCTCATCGACCAAAACGTAAATGCCTGGTTCCTTGTAAATATTGGAGGTATCGAAAACCTGCAGGTTATCACAACTTCCGAAATTTGTAACATCCACGAGTTTATTGAAGATTATGATTCGTCCATTCTTGACGAAGAATCCGATGAAATATTTGGGATCATCGAAAAGCGAACCTATGGAATTATCAATTCTGACATTCTGAAAATTGGAAAAATCCAATCCAAATACACCGAATTAAATATTTATCTCCTTCATTTACAGGTTTCTTTAAAGCTTGTAAATGACGACGACCCTGAACAAAAGAAGGTTTTCACGATCAGCCTTGGAAATTTGAATACAGCAGGAATCTAAAAGTAGCATGAAGTCTTTCCTTCTTCCCCCCGATAGTTTTCATCATTTCATTGTTGAATCGTCGAATTGTCGAATTCTTCCATTCTTCTCCCGCCAAAGCGGGATTTCGGTTAACGCTTCAACATTCCCCCCGATAGCTATCGGGGTTCCAACATTCCAACATTCCAACATTCCAATTTTCCAATCTTCCAATCTTCCAAAATAAGTTAATAATCAAACAAATTCAACATTATGACAAAAGAAACCGCCATAAAATTGTTTGAATCAAAGCAGGTTCGGACAATTTGGAACGCCGACGAAGAAAAATGGTATTTTTCGATCGTGGATATTGTTTCAATACTTACCGACCAGCCCGACCATCAAGGTGCACGAAATTACTGGAAAGTAATGAAAAACAGGCTGATAAAGGAGGGGAACGAAACGGTTACAAATTGTAACCGTTTGAAACTTGAAGCCGAAGATGGAAAAATGCGATTAACAGATGTGGCTGATACCGAGCAGCTTTTGCGGTTAATCCAGTCAATCCCGTCAAAAAAAGCCGAGCCTTTTAAACAATGGCTTGCCCGTGTCGGTAGCGAGCGAATTGACGAGATTGAAGACCCGGAAAAAGGTTTTGATCGTTTGATGGAAACTTATTTGCGCAAGGGCTATTCAAAGGACTGGATAAACCAACGTCTGAAAAGTATTGAGGTCAGGAAGGAACTTACCGACGAATGGGACGATCGGGGTGTACAAAAAGGGCAGGAATATGCCATACTTACTGATGAAATTACTAAAGCCTGGAGCGGGTTTACAACAAAAGATTACAAAGCTTTTAAAGACCTCAAAAAGGAAAACCTTCGTGATAACATGACTAATCTTGAGTTGGTTTTGAACATGCTTGCCGAAGCTACCACCACCGAAATTTCGAAGGAGAAAAAACCTGAAACTTTTGATGCCAGTCGCAAAATCGCCAGACAGGGTGGTACCATTGCTGGAAATGCGCGCAGAGAAATTGAAGAAAAGACGGGTAAAAAGGTTATTTCAAAGTTAAATGCCAGGCAGTTAGCTCAACAAAAGAACAATCAGATTAGTGATAAATCGAGTATTCCAGACATCGAAATTTAAACAAATATTCGCAGGATGAATTTACAACTTCAAAACAAACTTTTCCTTGTTGGGGGTGCAACCGCAGGGTTTGGAAATGCCATTTCCAGGTCATTGATTGCCGAAGGTGCCCAAATTATTACTGTTGCCCGAAATGCTGAAAGACTCAGTGAATTTGCTTCTGAATTCCCACAAAATGTCGAAGCCATCAATGGCGATATTACTGACCCGGAAATCATTGGTGAAATTGTTGATTATGTTGGCGACAGGCGATTGGATGGCATTGTTGTAAATGCAGGCGGACCGCCTGCAAAATCGTTTTTGGAATCAAACCTTGAAGATTGGGACACGGCTTATTTTTCGGTTTTGCGATGGAAAGTGGATTTGGTAAAAGCTTTTTTACCAAAATTCCAACAACAAAAATATGGCCGGATGCTTTTTATCGAAAGTATTTCGGTAAAACAGCCGGTCGAAAACCTGGTTTTGAGTAATTCATTCAGGCTGGCGGTGGTGGGTTTTGTAAAAACGCTTTCGCAGGAAGTAGCCAAAGAAGGAATTACTGCAAATATCCTTGCACCTGGTTATCATGACACTGACGCCGTAAAAAGGGTTTTAAATAAAAAAGCTGAAGTCAGCGGACTTTCTTATCAGGAAGTTCAAAAGTTATTGGAAAAAACCATCCCAGTTGGCAGAATGGGGCAGCCTGACGAATTTGCGTCACTGGCAACATGGCTTCTGTCGCCACTTTCAGGGTATATCACCGGACAAACCATCAGCGTGGATGGCGGGGTGATGATGGGAAGTTTTGGTTGAGATTTCCGATGAGTTGAATAGGTACATCAATCCAGATTAAATTATTCCTTCAAGTTTTTACATGCGGGAAAAGTAATTTCACCAGCATCATTAGTTTTTACCAGATAAGCTTTCCCTGGCAGTAATTGAGTTAGTGTAAACACCTGGTTTTCTGGCCAGAATAATTTATTTCCAGCAATTTCCTTCACAATTTCCAATTTAGTAATCTCACTTCCAAAAAGGTCTTCTATCCCGACAGGACATTCTGATAAAACCGGAAGAATTGACCAGCCGGCAGATAAGAGGATTGTGCGGTTTTGAATCGGTAAACCTGATATAACCAATTGATTTGCTGCATTAAGCTTAATAAAATATCCTGAATGAGAATCCCATTCATCGAATGTAAAAACCTGCCCATCCGGCCAATAAATTCCCGTAAAATTTGAAAGGATTTTTAAATCGGGCATAATTTCGTTTAAAACTACATCCAGGTTTGGATCATCTGGCTCAAGAAACGTTGAAACTCCTGCCCACCCTTGATTTAGCTCAATGGTCTGAACTTGTTGATTTTGCTTGCCCCAAATTTTAAAAGCTACATCTGCCACAAGATTATCAATTTGAAGGGTGAGTTTGCCATCCTGGCCAATAGTTTTTGTTAGAATTTGAGAAGGAACAACAGCTTCATTCCAGCTATCCCAAAATTCGACGGTTACTTCACCAGGCGTGAGGCCATTGATTACAATTTCACCACTTTCCGGATCAGGATCACCGTTTAAAACCACGTTTTTCCAAGTGTGATTTTTATTCTGAACCCAGCAGTAGGCGGCATTTCCAGAAGTTTGTTGTTGCCCCCAGACCCGTAATTGAGGGTTTGAAATGTTTCTGTTCAATGGAATATATTGCCCGTTATTGAGTGGAATATCCTGCATGAAAGCCATGTAGGATTTATAGCGGTTGTGAAGATTATTATCGAGAATATTTGAGTTGTTCCAGATAAAGGCCGTAGAACCACCATGGTTGATGTGTCCCCAGTTAAAATTGTGAAGCCAGATGCCGGCTGTGTCCAATGCCAAAAGTGGGTCAGGTGATTGGTCCCCCGGCTGGTCGAGATCCATTTCGGCATGAATCATGGGTTTGTTGCGGGTTGGATCGTTAAATATAAAATCGGAATAGGCATAAACTGCGGCCGCCGCATCATCTCTTAATTGTTCCCTCGAATAAACCTGGCCATCAATTTCGTATTCATCAAGCCAGCCGGTGGTCATCACGTAAGCGTGAATATCCGAATAATCGGCTTTTGAATTTGCCCAGTATTCCGGTTGCCAGGTTGCCCAGAAAGAAGTACTTGTCATTCGCGGATAAGGGCTGTTATTATCAAAATAATCCGCCATATCATCCATCAAACCGGCATAAGAGCCTGGCGCGCCTTCATTAACCAGTTCCCACGAATGGATTGAAGTTGCATAACCCCAGCGGGCAATGAGATAACGCCAGTAATATTCGTAAAGGCGGTGAAGTTTCGAACCTTTTGTTGGGGCAAATTCGCCGGTATTTTCGGTGACCATGCCTGTGAGCGGCTCAATGTGATTTAGAATCCAATCGTTTTTTTCGAGAATTGGGATTTTGAAGTAAACATTCTTTTCGGCTGCTTTTTCGATGACATCATCAAAATAGCGACACTCGATGGGATCGAGGTAATAATGAACATTTGCGGAAGCTTTTGCAAGGATATTTGCCGAAAGCGAACCATCCGCAAATACTTCCTGAACAGTCATTTGGTCAACATAAACTTCGCCTGAAATGTTGTTTTGTAAAACGAGGTAAATGTTCGGAAGTCTGGTTTCCCACTCATCGGAGGTATAATTTCCAACCAAATAAACCCAGTTATTATTTCCTTTTAAGAAACCGCTGATTACCTCGCCAACACCGGGAATAACTGCCTCCTGACCAAGCCAGCCACCGGTTTTCATCACCAGTCCACCATTCCCGGAGAGGTTGATGGTTTTTACCCTTGCAATAATCCGGTAATTTGTCGAAGGTTTAATTATTGTCGGTGAATCCCAGAAACCACGAAACATCGCCGGCGTATTTTGCCCCGGAATGGCGGGTGCAGCAAGGCGCCAGGAATAATCACCATTTTTGTAATGCTGATTTATCGAGTAGAGTGGGGGCGGCATATAGCCATTATTTGGCATTTCGTGATGTGTAGCCCAACTGCACCAGGCATCCGAAAACGGCGAATCACCCATCAGCCAGACCCTTGAAAAGTTGATGCCATTATCCGTAAACTTATCAAAATTTGCATCAGTTTGCTCCAAATCATCAGAAATGCCAAAACCATGTCCCATCCCTACAAATGTTTTTCCATTATCATATTCAAAATAACGGTTATCGGTTTGCGAAACCTTTACAAATCCCGGGTTTTGGGTGTTTTTGGTAACATGTATTTTTGGACCGTCGAATTCGGTAATCCCACCTGCATCTCTTGCTACTAGTTTCATATTCCAGGTTCCGGTTTCATCAAAGGCCATTCGTGCTTTCCAGTTTAAAACTCCGGTTGCGCGAAGCGAATTACTGCTGATTTCAAAATCCATATCATAAAATGCCGGAACCTTCCTGGTAATCATATCTTTTGTAAAAACAGCATCAACCGAAATTCCTGATCCTGAGTTTGTGTTGGCTGGCATGGCCGTATCGTAAGGGAACCAGGGATTATCCGCCACAGTGGAAATATAAAATTTACATTCCCATTTTTCATATTGGCCAACTTCATTTTGGTTGGAATTGAAATTGCTGATTTGTGGTCCAGTATAACTCTGAGGGTCATAAATTACCAGTAAATCATCGAGACGGCAGGTAGAATCGGCAGCACAGGATTGAACCTGAATAATGTTGTTGCCCGGCTCCAATGGAATTTCCGACACCGAAAATTGTTGGTTTCCTTCGACAAAAGCATTCGCATTATTCCGTGTATTTATCCAGAAAACCGGCCCGGTTCCACCCTGAGTGATTCCGGAAATCGAAATTTCTGATTGTGCGGTTGTAAAAATATTCTCAGAAGTTGGCTCCTGAATCTGAATAAAATGAGTCGAATTGCCGGTTACCACGATATTTCTGGTTTGTGAAACACTGGCGCCTTCGTCATCTGTAACCAAAACATTCAGTACATATTCTCCCGGAACCGTGTAAATGTACCCGAATTGTTCATCATCAATTGTTCCTCCATCTCCTGTCGAAATGAGGGTTTGAACAACTGCTCCAAAAAAGCCGTCATTTGAAATTACTTTGCCCGAAAGCGTAAAAGGTGCTGAACCCAAAGTAGCATTAAGAATAATTTCCGAAATGACTGGTGGGGTATTTTGAACGGGTTTGACGAATAACCGAACATCATCAATGTAAAAATCAGGACTCCAGCCGCTTCCACCAAACATGCCGGCGCTTACCCGAATGTTTTCGGAAGATGTGAGAAAAGTGGCAATAATCTGAAACCATTTCCCAACAGGATGATTATTTGGAGTAATTGCTGCTATTTGGATGATATCCTGCCAGTTATAGGTTTTCACGCTCAAGTTGATTCCACCCCAATCTTCACCCGAAAAATCCTCAGAAATATAAATCCAGCACGAAACTTTGTAGGTAAGCGAAATATCAAGATCGTAAATCACCTGGTCGGCAGTTCCATTTCCAAAATGCAACGATTTGGTTCCTTCGCGGGAATTGGCGGTACTTACTTCACCATACCCGCCCCAGCCATCGTGGCCATTTTCGAAGCCGGGATTTTCGAGCAGATTCTGGCTAAATAATGGGAAAATCAAAAAATTAAAAACTATCAGGAAGATTAGGTTTCTGCTGTTCATCGGATTTTAAAATTTTGGATGATAAAAACAATTTTATTCCGGACAATCGGGAAATGAAAATTCGGTTTGCTGATTTATCAAAATCCAGTAAGCCCTTCCAGGTTCAAGTTGCGTGAGAGTGGCGATACCGTAAGCAGGCCAGAACATTTTGTAACCGGCAGCTTCCTTAATCAAAACCAGCTTATTCCCTAAAATATCCGAAATCATCTGGACGGGAATTTCGCAGGGTTTAAGCACCGGAAGTAAATTCCATCCTGATGCCAAAGCCAAATTGTTGTTTGTTGATGGAATTCCGTCCAAAATAAATGATGACTGATTGGTGGTTTTTATCAAATAGCCCTTGGTTTCATCCCAGTTTTCCAAAGTATTTACCTGTTGCGAAGGCCAAAAGACATTACTGCCATCTGATAAAATAATGAGGTTTTCGTTGAGTTGTTCAAATAGGCTTCGGTGGTGTCATTTAACGGATTAAGGTAAGATGAAATTCCGCTCCATCCTTTTGGAATTGAAATCTGTTGCTGAAGATAAACAGTTAAACTTGCAGAATCGCTGATGACAGAACCCTTGCTGTTGCTGACTTTGCAGTAATAAAATCCTGAATTTCCGAGGCTAACATTTTCAAGGTTCAGGCTGTCGTTGTTGCTGTTTTCAATGCTTCCCAAAGGCCCAAACCATTCATAAATAAGCGTTTCCTGACTTTGTGCATCAACCGTAAATATTACATCCGAGCCTTCTAACTCCTTCTTGTTTTGAGGTTGCGCTGTGATCACTGGTAATTTCGGGGCAAATTCAAAACTAAAAGGTTCTGTACGGCAATCTTTCCAAACATCATCACCAAAAGCTTCGAGGGCCAGCACCAGGCCTTCGATCCAGTAACAATCGCCAATTCCTTTTGGAGCGCTTGTAAAGAATTTTTCGAGATTTGCTCCG
>CAJATL010000062.1 GCA_903944895.1 uncultured Bacteroidota bacterium | reverse complement strand
CAGAGTCACTCTGCCGATCGAGCTTGTTGCTCACAGTTAATATTGACTTACTTTCAAAAGAACGTACCATGGTAACGCATCCCATCGTTAGTTTCATATTGCGCAAAATCTTTTGTGGGGGTCTGCCGACTGGCAACTGGCTACTGCCTACTTCCTACTTCCTCCTTACGCCTGATGCCTTACGCCTTATGCCTATTCCCTTACGTGCAATCCACATTCTTTTTGCAACTCATTTTCCCACCACCAGCGGCCTGCGCGCACATCTTCGCCTGGCTGAACAGCCCTTGTGCATGGCTGGCAGCCGATACTCGGAAAACCCTGATCGTGTAAACGGTTGTATGGAATATTCTTCAGTTTGATATAATCCCAGACCTGCTCTTCAGTCCAGTTTATCAGTGGATTGACTTTGATCATTTTGTGATTTTCGTCCCACTCCACCAGTTTAATTTCCGTGCGGGTAACCGACTGCGACCTGCGCAAACCACTGATCCAAACGTCGAGACCTTCGAGGGCGCGGTTTAATGGGTCGATTTTACGGATATGACAACACAACTTCCGGTTTTCGATACTATCATAAAACAGGTTGATCCCTTCCATATTTACCATCTTCTCAACAGCAGCCCTATCGGGGAAAAAGATTCCGATCTTTATTTTATATCGGGCAATGGTTCTCTCGATCACATCATACGATTCCGGGAACATCCTGCCCGTGTCGAGTGTAAAAATCCTGGAGGCAGGATCAATGGAGGCCATGATCTCGGTAATTACCTGGTCTTCCGCACCAAGGCTGGATGCGAAAGCAACCTTACCCTTAAAATGAGTAAGGAAATATTCCAAAACTTCGGTCGTATCTGAAAAGCCAAAGCGCTGATTTAATAAATCAACCTGTTCCATTAATTGAATTTTCATGCTTATTTTTTAAAGTCGGTGGCAAAAATAATCATTTGCTGGTTAACTGAATATTAGTCTGATTTTTAGGAATCTTATCACATCTGCTGCTATCAAATTCCTGCAAAAATCATCTTACCTGCATCCGTCTGAAGATTTAGTTTTGGGATTGTGTACCCGTGTAGTTTGCGTTGCCTTTTAAGGGCAGCTGGAACAGGAAATGAAAGAAATTACCATTGGCAAAAAGATTGATCTGCTTGGGCTGAAATTGTTTTAACTCAGGAAATTTCATGTGTTTTGGGAAATAAAGAATGACCGATGAGTTGAGAAATCGTGGGAATCAAATAGTTTTTCCCAAACGGAAATAAAGCCAGGCTTAGGTTACCAGACAACTACTTTTTTAGTAAAAACCTCATCTGATGTAATTACCGAAACTACTGCGAAACCTCTGAAACCGGATAAATCCACCGAAACATTGATCGAATTTGCGATGAGCTGGCTTTTGATTAACCGCCCCGAAACATCAAAAATATCGGTTTTTCCTGTAATTGGCTTGCTGCTTCGTATTTCGATGCCATTTCTTGCTTCAAAAATATTTACCTGGTGTGCAAATTCATTATTGGAAGACTTAAAGTGAATAACAAATCTTTCGGTAATATCGTCTTCCTCAGCGGCAAACCAATACACCGGATAATCGTTAAGCAATTGTGTTTGCCTGGTTTTGATATCTGTTAAATAAA
Organism: uncultured Bacteroidota bacterium; assembly: GCA_903944895.1. Lineage (GTDB taxonomy): Bacteria > Bacteroidota > Bacteroidia > Bacteroidales > 4484-276 > CAJATL01. The sequence goes on along the minus strand of CAJATL010000062.1, from coordinate 34,373 downwards.
CAGCCTTTTGAGGAATAAGTGTGTTGACACCTTTTACCTCGATGTAAAAAGAGGAAGAAGTATTTTTGTTAAAAGACAACGGTATGGTTGTTTCCTGTGTCAGTTCCGGCAAAGCGTTGGTCGAAAGAAATCCTTCCGGAACCTTTGAATAAAACAACGGAGCGTGACCAGCCATAAACCACGAATCAAAGGCATCATCAAAACCAACTGTTGATCCCTCAACTACCTTTATGATGCTTTCCTGCGAAGTACCGCCTTCGGTATCGTAAACCGTTAATTTCAATTCATTTTCACCGGTATTTTTATACCAGTTCTGTGGGTTGTGCGTGCGGTCGCTGGCATCAATCGTTAACGTGCCCATTGATTGGTTAACATGTACGAAAAATCCCTGCATCGCAGGAATTATCCCGGTTACGGGCTCAATATCGAGGTAACTGGCGGTGCTTTCCTGCCATAATTTGGCTGTTGCATCAACGTTGGACAAATTCCATGCTGTTTTGTTCCAGATTAAAGCACTGGGAAAAGGATTACCCAGCAAATGCCAGCCTGAATGTGTTGAAGCTCCCGTAAAACTAAGTCCCGAAAAACTGATATCCGAATTATTCGGAACTCCCGAAAAGATTTGTGTACTGTTACCGGTGTTGGCAATCATATAACCAGTTCCTGGTGAAAATTCAGTTTCAAAATCGCCGTTTATTCCACCATCCGGAGCTGTCCTGTTTACCCATTTAATATTGGCTTCATCCCATTTTAGAAAATCGTTTCCTGAACCTGCCGTATGAAATGAACTGATTTCCTGTGAAGCCACCGGAGAAGATAACAGATGCCAGCCATGAAGTGCATCGCTGTACCCGGCAATGTAGCGCCCTACATTTGCATTGCCACTTACGGTTCCATAAACAATTAAAGATGCCGAAGCATCCGGAATTGACAGCAATGTAAGGTTTCCCGAATTTTTGAGGTCGCCATTAACAGTCAATGCCATTCCTGCATTTATCGTTACCGTGGCTCCGCTTTGGATTTCCAGATGCATACATGCTGCCGGTGCTTCGGGCGATTCGTTGATAACCAAAACATTTCTACCCCTGGCAACGGAAATATTATCGGTTGCAGCCGGAACGCTTCCATTTCTCCAGTTGGACGCAGTATTCCAGTCTGAACTTGTTGTACCTTCCCAAACAATCGGGTAGCTGGTAAAAGTATTGTTAACCGCGTTGGCCATTTTATCCCATGCCGCCTGATTTTCCCTGAGTTTTGTTCTTTCCTGCTCGATATGAATGAACCTTCCATTGGTAGTTGCCGCATTTGAACCACACGCATCCGGACTGGAATTAATAAGCCTGCCCTGCGTATTATCGAAAGCCCTTAACCTGCCCCAATTCAGGTCAACATGGGCAATTTTAAAGGTAAGCGTTGTGTCTTCGCTAAACAAATTGGTAACCAAAGGAACGATGTAATCCGGTTCTGGGGTTAGCTGTGTCCCGTTACTGACGATGGCATAAGGATCGGTTGCCAACTTTGTAAAGCCGTGCAATTGAATAAAAATACTGGTTGGAAACCGGTTAAATAATGTATCTGTGGTGCTCTGAAAAATTGTGGAAATGTTGTGAGGAGGATCTGAAATCCTGTAATTTTCCGGAATATCCGAACATACTGCGGTTACGCCGCTGCAACCCGAATAGGCCAAATTATTGCATCTGCTCGTTCCGCACATACTAAAGAACATCGCCTGTGTTTTTTCGAAAATATGTATCCCTTGTTTGCCTGTATTAATTTCGTTTTTAGCATGAGGCGATTGGATCACCAAAGCCCTGCAGTAATTGGGGTTGTAAACATAGGTTCCCCAAAAGTTGATGCCATTGCTTTTCATCATAAAATAGGTTGTATTTACGGCTCCGGAAGTATCCAGAAACTGAACAACGTCATATCCTATTTTTGCCAGTGAATCATCGGCCTGCTCATAATTTCCGTCTAAAACAAAGCTTAATGAATGTCCCCAGGTTGTAAGTTCAGGTAGAGCTGGTGCGGAATAATTGTTACCGCTGTTGCCCGGCATTGCTGAGATGATGTTTGAAATTTCGATAAAAACTTCGCCGGTATCTCTGGTTACCTGGGTAAAACTCCCTTTTGGAACAGATAAAAAAAACAACATGACCATTACAGAAAAGGCAAACCTTTTCATATTCATCCCAAATATCGTTGCAAAGAACATTTTGGGCTGAACCTGATCATTTTCCGTAAAGGTTATTTTCTTCTGTTGCATTTTGTAATTCCAGTAAATCAAATCTGTAGCAATGGCCAAAAAGAAAGGTGTTGATTTGCAAATCGGTACTTTTGCTGCAAAAATAGTTTATTTGAAGGAATGGGATGATTAACCCGGAACTTCAGTGGAAATCATGAAGGTTCGCAAGCTGAGGGGGATTTGTAATTGTCCAAATAAATCTTGACTGACGAAACTAAATGTATGGTGTTGAATTACAAATTCCACAATAAACAGAGCGGCATTTGTTATGCCGCTTAGTCGGGATGATTAATAAACGCTGAGCAGCATTTGCAATGCTGCTCACAATACCGGGCAATTTGCAATTGTCCAAATAAATCTTGACTGACGAAACTTAATGTTTCGTGTCGAAATGCAAATTCAATCCCGGTTCCGATCCGGACAGCTATCGGGAACGGAATCGGGAATTAAAGCAGTCAGCCAGTGGGTTGGCCAATTAGCCAGCGCGATTCCGGCAATGGTTTCTTCGCTATTGGTTACCAAAGGTTTAAAAGACTATTTTTGCCTACAAATTTTGCAAAATGAATGAAATTGTAAAATACATTGCACCGGACAATAAAATTGTAATAGAAGTTGAGTTCGAAAAAGACACAGTTTGGCTTACTCAACAGCAAATGGCTCTGCTGTTTAATCAGACAAAACAGAATATTAGTTTACACATCAATAACATTTTCAGAGAGAAAGAATTATCGCAGAATTCAGTTGTCAAGGAATCCTTGACAACTGCATCTGATGGAAAAAACTATTTAACTAAACTATTTAACCTCGATGTAATTATTTCTGTTGGCTACAGGGTAAAATCGTTACGTGGCACCCAGTTCCGTATTTGGGCTACCAGAGTTTTAAAGGAAAAATTACTCGAATCGGTTAATAGTAAAAATGCCCAATTGGAACTGGCTAACATTGTTAAATTCATTGGCAGGATAACCGAAGGCAAAGCACTCGAAAAAGAAGAGGCGGTTGGGTTGCTCAACGTCATTACCGACTATAATTATGCGCTCGAAATACTTGATAAATACGACCATCAGCAACTCGAAATACCGACATCTGCAGGCAAATCGGAGCAAATTACCGTCGAAGAAGTACGTCAATTAGTGGTTTCGATGAAGCAGAAGTTTGGTGGGAGCGATTTGTTTGGTAAGGAAAAAGACAAATCTCTTGAAAGCTCAGTAGCTGCGATTTATCAAACCTTTGATGGTGTCGAATTGTATCCTTCACCGGAAATTAAGGCTGCCAATCTTTTATATTTCACCACCAAAAACCATTCGTTTGTTGACGGGAACAAACGCATTGCCGCAGCTTTGTTTATTTATTTCCTGCATAAAAACAAAATTTTATTCAACGATTACGGCACCAAAATCATTGATAACAACACGCTTGTAGCTTTAACCCTGATGCTGGCCGAGAGCAACCCTATCGACAAAGAAATGCTGGTTAAAGTAATCGTGAATTTGATTCAGAAAAATTAATAGGATATTCCAGCGAATTAGTATCAAAGCTTCCAGAAATTATCTCAAGTGAAAAATAAAATGTCACCTGAGGTATTTGGAAATGTCACTTGATGCATTTTTTATTCACTTGCTGTAAAGAAAGCACAGGCAAAATTCTTCAGGCATCGAGAGTGTTTATTCCGTCGATAGTGTGATTTTTGGATACCCCCGTTGAGTGGCCCGCCAGACCTCGGCATGAGCTCCGTCGAACGCCGCCGGATTACTATTAACATTGGACAATTTGCATTTGTCCAAATAATAGTTAACTGAATAAAAATAATGTATTGTGTCGAAATACAAATTCAATCCCGATTCCGATCCCGATAGCTATCCGGGTCGGAATCGGGAATCAGAGCGGTCCGCCAGTTAGCGGGCCCGGGGCCGCTATTCCTGGGATTACAAATAGATATTTATCGCGATTAAAAATATTGTTACTTTGTAGGAAATTCTAATTCAAAGTTTTATGAAAAATAGAAAACCTTATGTTTTCGGATCTGTACAAGTTCTGTTTTACTTTGTAGTATTAACGATCAGTCCGTTAGGCGGATATTCACAGATTTACCTGGATAGTACAGCCTCCGTTAACGAAAGGGTTAATGATTTGATCGGAAGAATGAATCTGGATGAAAAAATCGGGCAGATGGTACAGACAGAGCGAAATTTTGAAAATGTCAATGCAGTAATCAAGGACTATTACCTGGGATCAATCCTGAGTGGTGGAGGGAGCGTTCCCGGGAATAATTCTGCAACAAGCTGGGTAAATATGTATAATGGAATGCAAAATTCAGCCAATACAACACGGCTGAAAATCCCGATCATTTATGGAATTGACGCCGTTCATGGAAATAATAACGTTTTTGGTGCAACCATTTTTCCACACAATATTGGTTTGGGATGCACCAGAGATACAGTTTTAGTAAAACAGTGTGCCCAGGCAACCGCCATAGAAGTTGCAGCGGTTGGTTTGAACTGGACTTTTAGTCCGTGCATCGCTGTTCCCAGAGATATCCGTTGGGGAAGAACTTACGAGGGTTTTGGAGAAACTCCGGAATTACAGCAGGTGATGGCAAGAGCCGCTGTAACTGGTTATCAGGGAGATTCAACAGGCTCACCTTACCGTATTTTGGCCTGCGCCAAACATTTTATTGGCGATGGTGGTACCGAATATGGTACCAATGCCGGCAATACGATACTTACTGAAACTGATTTGCGGCGAATTCATTTACCCGGATATATTGCAGCTATTAATTCCGGTGTCGGATCAGTCATGGTTTCCTTTAACAGTTGGAATGGGGCCTTATGTCATGGTCATGCTTACCTGATTACCGACTTATTAAAAGGTGAACTTGGTTTTGATGGTTTTGTGGTTTCTGATTGGGAAGGAGTTAAATACCTTTCGGATGATTTTAAGACTGCGATCAAAATTTCGGTAAATGCCGGCATTGATATGTTTATGGAACCTACCAGACCAATCGAATTCATAACAAATCTTAAAGAACTGGTAAATGCAGGTATGGTTCCCATGAGCCGGATTGATGATGCCGTCAAAAGAATCCTCGCTGTAAAATTCAGGATGCACCTTTTTGAAAGACGATTTGCATCCATGGCAATGGCTGACAGCCTTGGAAACGAAAACCACCGGAATATAGCCCGTGAAGCAGTTAGAAAATCGATTGTGCTTTTAAAAAACGAAGGTGATTTGCTTCCTCTTTCAAAAACAAGCGGCAAAATTCTGGTAGCTGGTACAAAAGCAAACGAAATCGGTTCACAATGCGGAGGATGGACAATTTCATGGCAGGGCAGTACTGGCCAGATTACAACAGGCACAACCATACTTAATGCTGTTAAAAGTGCCCGTGGATCGGCAAATGTGATTTATTCCGCTAATGGTACAACCACTGCCTCAGTAAATTTTGCTATTGTGGTTGTCGGTGAAACACCTTATGCCGAAGGACAGGGTGATTCACCCAATCCTCAGTTGACTACTGCCGAACTAAATATCATTCAAAAGGTCAAAGAATTAAATATTCCTTATGTAGTATTACTAATTAGTGGACGTCCGATGTTAGTAACCGATGTTATTGCTGATGCAGATGCTTTTGTTGCCTGTTGGTTACCAGGAACCGAAGCCTTAGGCATCACCGATGTTTTGTTTGGCGATTATAGGTTCACCGGAAAACTGTCGCATACCTGGCCATCCACTATTTCTCAGGAGCCAATCAATCTTGGCGACAATCCGTATAATCCTTTATTCCCTTTTGGGTACGGCTTAACTTCATCAATAAACTCAGTGTCTGATCACGATATTCAGTCGTTTTCCGTATTTCCAAATCCCGCAACCGACTTTATTACGGTTCAATCAGAACATGATAGCATGATAGCGGTTTATCACCTTTTCGGTACCCTGGTTTACAAGACCGAAACCGTTAATACGACATCAACCATCGACATTAGAAATCTCAAATCCGGTGTTTATATCATTAAACTGGCGAATGAACATGGATCAGTTACCTCAAAGTTTGTAAAGCAATAAAACTGGTTATTTGCCCATGCTGAGCGGCATTTGCAATGCAGCCTGGAATATTAAACAATTTGTAATGGTGCGAATAATACTTTACTGACGAAACATAATCTATTGTATCGAATTGCAAATTCAACATTGTTAAAAGCGGTCCGCCAGTTGGCGGGCCGCTTAGCTGAGGATTTTAAAAAATGCCGGAATATCAGATGCCAGCTTAATTTCCTGAGAATTTAGTAATCATTGGTCAAAATGTCACCTGTGACATTCTCAAATGTCACTTGAGACATTTTTTTTATCACTTGAGACATTTTTGAATGTGACAGGAGAGAATTTTAATACCATCACGCTGAGCGGTCCACCAACTGGCTGACCGCTCGCGACACCGGACAAGTTGTTGAATTACAAATTCAACAATGTTCAAAGCGGCATTGCAAATGCCGCTTAGCTTATGAAACCATTTACTCAAGTGGTAGTTACCATTTACCCAAGTGGTAGTTACCATTTACTCAAACGATAGTTATCATTTACTCAAGTGGAGTTACTGTTTTAGGAAATGGTTTCCGATGGACAATTCATTCAGCCAAAATTGGTTGAAATGAACATCGAAAATTCTTATCACACAAACCATTTTTATTGAATTACAAATTAAAGAAAGCTCAAAGCGGCATTACAAATGCCGCTTAGCCGGGCACCTGACAGCGTCTCATGCTGAGCGGCATTTGCAATGCCGCTCACAACACCGGACAATTTGCAATTGTCCAAATAAATCTTGACTGACGAAACATAATGTATTTTGTCGAATTACAAATTTAATCCCAATCCCTAGTTAGCTATCTTGATCGGGAATCAAAGCGGCATTACAAATGCCGCTTAGCCTGGGGACAATTTGCAATTGTCCAAATAAATCTTGACTGACGAAACTTAATGGTTGGTTTCGAATTACAAATTCAATCCCGATAGCTATCGGGATTCAAAGCGGCATTACAAATGCCGCTTAGCCGGGGTGTTGTAGAATGACCAATGTAGAATCAACGTCGTTTAGTTAACAAATATAAAATGGAACGCGGATCAAAACAGTTTATGATACAAGAAATCCGCGAAAATCAGCGCTGCTTGCATCAGCGTTATCAGCGTTCAAATCCTTAACTCACATATAACCAGGTCTTATGAGTTGCGACAATACATTTCTTACTGGAGTTTTTCCAGTTGAAATGCAGCTTAATACTTATGGAATTAGTACCTGTTTAACCCAACGCTAATTCCAATTCGTTCTTTGAAATACTGTACTTTTTCAACGTTTTGACAATGTTTTTAATTTTGTTGTTTCTTACATGTTGGGTTTCTTGCTCATCATACTCATAGCTAAATTCATTGCCTTCCATGAGCATTTTATAGATTATCACAGCTATTTTTCTTGAAGTGGCTCCAATGGCAACCATTCTGCCTTTTCGAAATGCCAGATGTCGAAAAAAATCGCCTAATCGACTTTTGCTATTTCCTGCTGCATTTGCTGCGTCACGAATAACTTTGGCTAATGGATTTGTTTTTTTACGGGTATGAGAAGAAATCACTTTCCCACCGGTAATTTTTCGGTTTGGGGCAAAGCCAAGCCAAGATGCAAAATGCTTGGCTGTTTTGAACATAGACAGATCAAGCCCGGTTTCTGAAATTAACGTTAAGATAGTTGCAGAGCCAACACCATTTATGGCAAGTAATTCAACACCACCACTCATTTGGTATGCATAACGACCAACATTGAAATTAGGGTCGTTTTTCTGATATTGCTTGTTTTTGGGAGACTTGTATTTATTGTTAACCGGTGTTTGGCCAACACTAAGTTTTAGAAGTTCTTCGATTTGAATATCTGTTTCCTCTATTTTTTGCCAATAAACCATGTAGAGTTGATAGCACTGGCTAAGTTCAAAAAGATATTCTTTTCTAAAGTCTCCGGTTAAAGCTTTTTCTATGTTTTCTCTTGTTGCTTTAACCCTGACACTAACCAACGCTGTTAACTTTTTTGCATCTCTTTCCCCTTTCAATATGGCTTCTATGACCTTTAAGCCAGACTGCCCGGTAATATCTCGCAAAACAACATGCAATTGGATGTTCATTAATACCAATATTTTATTCATCTTTGCGATAAAACGACTTGCATCTTCTATCAAGCTTTTGCGATGGCGGGTAAGTACCCTCAATTCATGTGTAAAAGCATCAGGCTGAAAACTGTTTGAAAGCAGGCCAATACTTTGTAGAAATTGTAACCATTTGCTGTCCACTACATCGGTTTTATGCCCTTTTACATTTTTCAAATGACGGGCATTAACCAAAGTTACTTCAAAACCATAGTCTAAAAGCATTAAATACAAAGGGCGCCAGTAAAATCCAGTGGATTCAATTGCAACAGTTAGTACTTGATGGTCTTGTAAATGATGAGCAATAACATGTAAATCAGTAGTAAAGACACCAAATTCCTTTACATTGTCTTGTGCTACACAAACAAAATGACTTTTACTGCCCAGGTCTATCCCAGCTGCATGAGGATTAACAACAGGCACAGAAATCATAGTGTTGGACGGTTTGATTCCTTTTTTCGTTTTCATACCATTTTTTTTAAAATTAAGCTCTTCGACAGAATGTTTGGTAGCTGTACATACTCACATGCGGGATAAGGAACAGAGACAAACTGCCTTTCACCAATAATACCTACAAGACATCCTGCATCCATGCTAAACGGCGGACTTAAAAGCACCATGTTAATAGCGGACTACGCCCCGAGCGTTGACAAAGTTATAGTATAATACTTTAAGCTTGGTTACGTTGGCTAAACGACATTGAATGCAGAATGCAGAATGCAGAATGTAGAATGTAGAATGAATTGCCCGGAATAAACCTTCTAAACCCCAAACGAAAGGCTGTTGATGTACTCGAGAATGTAGCCTACAAAACCCATGATTAACATGCCGGCAACACAAATGGCAAGGCCGATTTTTGTAATCAGGTCATTTTTAAAGGTAGGGATGGCAACATCCGATTTCACGATAAACATGGCCTTTACAATGAGCAGATAATAATACAGGGAGATGATGGTGTTGATTACGGCAATCAAAACGAGGATATAAAAACCTTTTTCGGCGGCTGCCGTAAAGAGGAAGAACTTTCCAAAGAAACCAGCCACCGGCGGGATACCTGCCAGCGAAAACATACTGAGCATCATGATCAGACTGAGGCCGGGATTGGTTTTGTAAAAACCGTTGTAGTCTTCGATATTCTCCTTATTCGAAAAATTGCTAACTGCGGCAACAACGCCAAAGGCGCCAAGGTTAGAAAAGATATAAACCATGATGTAATAAACAATCGAAGCCATTCCAAACTGGTTGCCACCAATCATCCCAAGAAGGATAAATCCGGCCTGCGAAATAGAGCTGAAAGCCAGGAAACGTTTGATGTTTTTCTGCCGGATGGCAAAGAGGTTTCCAATGGTCATGGTAAGCACGGCAATCACGTAAATTACATTTTGCCATAGCTCGATAATCATCGGGAAAACGTTGAATAAAACAATGGTTAAAACGGCAACAGAAGCGCCTTTTGAAATTACCGATAAATAAGAAGTCACGTTAACGGGTGCGCCTTCATAAACGTCGGCAGTCCAGAGATGGAAAGGAACAAGGGAAATTTTAAATGCCATCCCTGCAAAGAAAAATATAAAGGCAAGTACTGCCAGGCTTGAGGCTTCGAAATTGGCGGCCACAACATCAAAATAGATCGAGCCGGTGGTGCCGTAAATCATCGAAATACCCCATAGTAAAATTCCAGACGATAAAGCTGAGGATAAAATGAGTTTGATACCTGCTTCGGCAGATTTGTTTTTATACACATCGTAGGCGGCCAGGGCTGCGGCCGGGATTGTTGCCAACTCGAGGCCAATATAAAACATGAGGAAATCACCCGATGAAATCATGAAATCCATCCCGATAAGGGTTGCGATGATCAAAACGAAATATTCGGCAGTTTTAAAGGCATTTTCTTCGGTTCTGAGCCAGCCATCCGACTGAATGAAAACGATGAGTACACCGATATTTAAAATGTTTTTGATAAGCAGTTGTAACTCGCTTACGCGGTACATTCCGCCAAATATCTGGCCGGTTTCGGCGGGCAGAAAACCGATAATCGTGTTTATAAAAAACAAACTGATGGCCAAAATCCTGATCTTCCGGCTGCTTCCTTTTTCATCCAACACCAGTTCGGCAACCAGGATCAGCGCGAGCAGAGCAATAAGCACCAATTCGTGCCGCATCAACAAAATATTCGTTAAGTTCATTTCTTTAATATCTTATAAAAACATCCTTTAATAACCTATTTATAAAGCTGCAAGCAATTTATCAACAAACGGCTTCAAACTTCCGGTGATTAATTCCGAAAGCCAGAAAGGCGCCATACCAATAGCTGCAACTGCTGAAACCAGCGTAATTGTCGAAACTCTCTCGAACCAGGTTGCATCCTTAAATTCGAAAAAGTGTTTATTCTTAACCGGCCCCAGCAACAAAACTCCGATTACTCGCAAAATATACACGGCGGTAATCACGATGGATGATGCTGCAACAATAGTAACAACCCTGTGGAAAGTGTCAACGTGCTGGAAGGCGCCAAAGAAAATGGTCATTTCAGCAACGAAACCGCTCAATCCCGGAAGTCCGAGTGAAGCCAGACCGGCAATCACATAAATCACCGAAAGGAAAGGAATCACTTTCATCAGTCCACCCATTTCGCTGATGATACGGGTGTGTGTACGTCCGTAAATCATCCCGATCAGGGCAAAGAAAAGGGCTGTCATCAAACCGTGAGAAATCATCTGGAGCACTGCGCCATTCAAAGCGGTAGTGTTCATCATCAGGATGGCAAAAAGCACCAGCCCGCAATGGCTCACCGAAGAATACGCGTTAATATATTTCAGGTCGGTCTGGAAGATGGCGCCAAAGGCTCCGTAAACCACGCTGATACTTGTAAGAATAATAAAAATCCAGGCTTGTTCCTGAGCAGCTTCCGGCATCAGATACATCGCCACCCTGAAAGCACCGTAGCCTCCAAGTTTCATTAAAACACCGGCGTGAAGCATCGAAACAGCCGTTGGCGCCGAAGCGTGACCGTCGGGCGACCAGGTATGAAACGGGAACAAAGCTCCTAAAACGCCAAAACCAACAAAGGTCAATGGGAAAAAGAAACGCTGTGCTTCGACAGGAATATGTGCTTTTGCGATTTCGATAATGTTAAAAGTCAATGCCCCGCCATCATGTGCCGAGTTAAAGTAAATACCGAGCAATCCCACGAGCAGAAAGGCCGAACCACCCATCAGCATCAGCGTAAGCTTCATGGCCGAATATTCCTTCGGGCCGCTTCCCCAGATTCCGATGAGCAAATACATCGGGATTACGGCAACTTCGTAATACAGGAACATGGTAAAAAGATCAACTGAGATAAAAAATCCATAAACCCCGGATGACAGCAAAATAAGCGAAATGAAAAACTCCCGGTGTAAAGTTGTGACTTCCCACGATGCAAAAATCCCGGCAAAAACAACAATGGCTGTTAAACAAATCATGGCTACCGAAATGCCATCCACCCCGATGATATAGTGAATATTGGGAATCGAAAACCAGCTATAATCCTGCATAAAAATCATCTGGGCGGTGTTTCCGTTGCCGCGTTCGGCATAAAACAAATAAACCAGCGCAATAGCCTGCAAAACCTGGATGCTTGAGCCAATGGCTGCAAACAGTCGGGTTTGTTTATTATCCTTTGCCATCAATATGGCGATGACAGTGAGGATTGGAACGATTACAAAAAGATTCAGGTTCATTTTTCTTATTCTATAGATTCGTTATTCAGTAAATTTTAGAATTCGGTTAAGTATGCAAATACGATAACCAGAACTATTGCTCCCATCACAAAAACAAAACCGTATTGCTGCACTTTTCCACTCTGGAAACCTTTAATACTGTTGGCAACAAAGTTGGTAATCCAGGCCAGCAGGTTCATAAAGCCATCAACGATATGACGGTCGAACCAGGCAACGGGGCGTGATATATAGTTAAATATGATTTTCTTGGTAACAAAAAAGTAAACTTCGTCGATGTAAAATTTATGGAAAGCGCCCTGGTAAAAAGCACCAAAAGCCTTCGAAATTTTTACAGGCAATTCGCTTTCCTTTTTATAAAGAACCGTTGCAATGCCAATCCCGATAAGGGCTACAAGCACCGAAGGAATTGCAATTGCCCAATCGAGGTGAGTTTCCAATGGCAATCCATCGGTAGTAACAAACGAATGAAACGGAATAAACCCGGCAAAAATCGAAGCAAAAGCAAGTATCATGAGCGGAATCGTCATGGTGAAAGGCGCTTCGTGAGGCTTGTGATGATAAACCCTGTTATCGTTGCCCCAGAAAATATTATAGTAAAGCCGCGACATATAAAAAGCAGTGAGACCAGCAACAAAAACAGCGTTGTAAAACAGTACCGGACTGAATTCGTGGGTTGCAGCAAGGATTTCATCTTTACTCCAGAAACCTGAAAAAGGAGGAATTCCTGAAATGGTTAAAACGGCGATCAGGAAAGTAATGTGGGTGATGGGCAAATATTTGCGCAAGCCACCCATTTCGTACATATAATTACTGTGAACAGCATGAATAATTGCTCCGGCGCCAAGGAATAACAGGGCTTTAAACATGGCGTGTGTCGAAAGATGGAACATCGAAGCCATGAAACCAAGCCCGTCTTCACCATAACCCGAAACGCCAACACCAAGCATCATGTATCCGATTTGCGACATGGTCGAAAATGCAAGTACACGTTTGATGTCGTATTGGGTACAGGCAATGATAGCTGCAAAAAGTGACGAAAATCCGCCAACATAAGCAACCACGTGTAATCCTTCGGGAGCTGCTAATGCGAAAACAGGAAAAAGCCTGGCTACAAGATAAACGCCGGCTACAACCATGGTAGCAGCATGAATCAGCGCTGAAACCGGCGTTGGGCCTTCCATCGCGTCAGGAAGCCAGATGTGAAGCGGAAACATGGCCGATTTTCCGGCACCGCCAATAAATATCAGAATCAACGACCAGGTGAGCACCGACAAGCCCATAAAACCTGCTCCGGCACCAGTAAGCATTGCCGGTCCGTTTGGATCGGTAAGCTGAATAAAATCAAAAGTCTTTGTATTAAAAGAGAGTAACAGAATTCCAATCAAAAAACCAAGGTCGGCAAAACGGGTGACGATAAATGCTTTTTTGGAAGCCAGGATTGCCGAAGGTTTCTCATAATAAAAACCGATGAGCAAAAATGATGAAACGCCCACAAGTTCCCAGAAAATGTACATCTGGAAAATATTGGTTGCCACAACAAGCCCGAGCATTGCAAAGGAAAAGAGCGACAGAAATGCAAAAAACCGCTCAAAACCGCGTTCTCCATGCATGTAACCGATGCTGTAAACGTGCACCAAAAACGAAACGGTGGTCACAACAACCAACATCATCACCGAAATCGGGTCGAGCATTACGCCCAGATCAACGTGCAGGTTTTCGGTAAAACGCAACCAAACGAAATTTAAAGCCAAAATTTTCTGATAAGCACCTTCAACCTTCGCAGACAGGAAAAAATACTGATAGGTCGTCAGGAGTGATAGCATGAACGAAACAAACATTGATGTTGTCCCGATCAGGCCCGACATTTTTGCTTTAATCTTATTCCCGAATAATCCAAGCACCAAAAAGGTGATAAATGGTATCAGGACAATAAAAACGGTATAGCTGAAATTAGTCATTTCTAAAAGACTTTTACTTTAAACACTTAGCTTAATTAATTTTTCATTTCATCAACATTATCAACTTCGATGGACTTGAACCTTCGGTAAATATTGATGATGATGGCGATAGCAACGGCAGCTTCGGCTGCTGCAACAGCGATTACAAAAAGGCTGAAAAAATGGCCCTCAAGCTGTCCGGGATACAAATACCTGTTAAAGGCCAAAAAGTTAATATTTACCGAATTCAAAATCAGCTCAATCGACATCAAAATGGTAATGATGTTCTCGCGGGTAATAAATCCGTAAATACCGATAAAAAACATGAGCGTACTGGTAACGAGAAAAAATTCTAGTGGAATTCCTGTAAATAACATGGCTTATATTTTTTTACGTTTAGCAATAACAACCGCTGCAACGATGGCAGCTAACAACAAAACACTGATTACCTCAAAAGGCAGAACAAAGCCGTGATCGCCGTAATTAAGCAGCGATTTTCCAATGGTGTTCATGTCAACGCTGATGGGTTCCTGATTTGCGGGAACAAAATTGTAGGTGAGCAAAGTGGTCAGACTAAGCGCAATCCCGCTACCGGCAGCAATTACACCCATAATCAACTTTTGCGCAGGCACCCTATCAAATTTATGATCGATGTGGCTGGTGAGTAAAATCGAAAAGATGATTAAAACCACAATACCGCCGGCATATAGTGTAATTTGAACGGCTGCGAGGAATTGATAATTAAGCATAAAATACAGTCCGGCTGTCGAAAGCAAAACAAACAGCAGAAATGTGGCTGCCCTGAGTATTCTTCGGCTGGTAACTGTTAATATCGAAAACATGACAATCATTGCCGAAAAAAGGATAAACATGACTTGATTTCCCAGGATGGCTTCCATTATTCGACTCCTTTCTTTTGCATTAGTTTGGAACCTTCATTATTAAGTGTCTTTACGAACTTGTCGCGTGTGAACATGGAGTGTTCAAATTCCTGTCCCCATGCAAGCGCATTCGATGGACAGGTTTTGATACAAAGCCCGCAGAAACTGCACATGCCTATGTTGTAAAGATGTTTGTCGAGTTCTTTTCGCTTTTTACCTTCATCATTCACAACATCACGCGAAACAATTTCGATAGATCCGTTTGGACAATTTATCTGACAAATGCTGCAAGCGGTGCATTTATGTTCGTTATTTTCGTCGTGAGGCATGGTAACTTCGCCCTTAAAAGCATCGAACATCTCAAGCGTCTTCCGGTTTTCGGGGTATTGCTGGGTGACGATGGTTACGGGGCTGGTGAAAAAATATTTTCCGGTTACGCCCATGCCCTTCAACAACGATATGATACCGTTGAACATGCCGGAAAAATAATTGATTAATCCTCTCATTATCGAATAAATTTTATTCTTCAGTTTTTACCAATGCCAGCCCATGAGGACGATAAAAGCCATCAGGACAACATTAAAAAGGTTAATAGGTAACAAATATTTCCATTCGAGGGTGAGCAACTGGTCAATACGCAAGCGCGGAAATGTCCATTTGAACAACATCAAAATAAAGATGATAACGGCAGTTTTGCCGATGTACCAGATAAATGGCGGGATGTAATCCATCACCGTGTTAAAGCCTTCCCAACCCGGAACATGAAATGGCATCCACCCACCCCAGAAAACAGTTGCTGCAATCGAAGCCACAATAAACATGTTCATGTATTCGGCTAAGAAGAAGAATGCAAAACGGATTCCTGAATATTCGGTATGAAAACCTGCTGTAAGTTCCGATTCAGCTTCGGCAAGGTCGAAAGGACCACGGTTGGTTTCGGCGGTGCTGGCGATAAGAAATATCACAAAAGCAATAACTGCAGGAACATGTCCTGTAAAGATAAACCATCCGTTGGCCTGAGCCTCGACAATGGTCGAAAGCTGCATGCTGCCGGCAAGGACAACCATGGTGATCAGCGATAAACCCACCGAAAGTTCGTAACTTACAATCTGAGCGCCACTGCGCATGGCACCGATCAGCGAATATTTGCTGTTACTCGACCATCCTGCCAACAAAATCCCGATAACGCCCAGCGACGAAACTGCCACCACATAAAATATCCCGATGTTGAAATCGATGGCGTGTAATCCACGGGCAAAAGGGATGGCTGCTATAGCCAGAAATGAGGCTGTAATAACGATGAACGGCGCAATGTTAAAAAGCAACTTGTCGGCATTTTTGATGTAAACAAGCTCTTTCATCAATAATTTGAGGAGGTCGGCAATGGTTTGGAAAATGCCAAATGGGCCTACCCTGTTTGGTCCAACGCGGTTTTGCATGAAAGCGCACACTTTGCGCTCGGCATAAACCAGAAACAAGCCAACCAATGCATAAAATGCCAGGATGGCAACGCCAATTATCGCCATTTCAGTGATCATCACCCAAAAAGGACTCATCGCTGCATTGAGCGATTCGTCGATCCATTTGGTAAATGATGTGAAATCGTAAATATTGAATTCCATTTATTTCGGTATTATTATTTTACTTGATGATGGATTTATGTTTATTATCGGTCGATGTCGGGGATTACATAGTCCAGCGATGCTCCGATGGCCACTAAGTCGGCAATTTTTTGACCGTTTGCCATAGTATGAAGTGCCGAGAGGTTGCTGAAATTTGGTGAGCGCAATTTTATCCGGTAAGGATATTTTTCGCCTTTACTGGAGATGAAAACGCCAAATTCGCCACGGGCAGCCTCCACACGTTGGTAATACTCGCCTTCCGGAAGTTTAATCACAGGTTTCATCTTAACCGTAAAATCACCGGCAGGAATATTATCAATCAGTTGTTCGATAATATTGAGCGATTCCCGCATTTCGTCCATGCGCACCATGTAGCGGGCAAAAGCGTCGCCTTCGCTACGAAGAATTTCTTTAAACTCCACTTTTCCATACATCCCGTAAGGACGATGTTTGCGAACATCACATTCAAAACCTGAACCGCGTCCTGAAGGACCTGTTACACCAAAAGAAATTGCTTCTTCCTTAGTGAGCTTTCCAATTCCCTGGGTGCGCTGGTTCATAATAACGTTGCCGCTAAGCAACTGGTCGTATTCGCCGATTTTCTTACGGAAATAGATGATGTAATCCTTAACTCTTTTTTGGAAATCAGGATGAATGTCCTTCATCAGTCCGCCGGGGGTGTAATAACTCTGGATGAGGCGTCCACCGGTACTTTCTTCAAAGATGTCGAGAATTGGTTCGCGGTCACGCAGGCCATAGAAAAATGCAGTAAGTGCGCCCAGATCCATCCCAAACGAACACCACCAAAGCTGGTGAGATGCAATACGCGCCAATTCGTCCATGATGGTACGAATATATTTTACGCGTTCCGGAATCTCAATGCCCAAAGCTGTTTCAACAGCCATGCATACCGCGTGGTTGTTGATGTGTGCCGAAAGGTAATCGAGCCGGTCGGTAAGATGAATAATCTGCTGATAAGTGAGGCGTTCGCACATTTTTTCGATGCCGCGGTGGATATAGCCGCAATGAGGCTGAACGCTCAGAACGGTTTCACCTCTGAGCGAAAGCACCAGCCGCAACACGCCGTGTGTCGAGGGATGCTGTGGCCCCATGTTGATGATGTACTCCTGCTCCTGAATATCTTGAATGATCTCTGCCATGACTTACTTAACTATGATGTTGTTATCAGAATAATCTTTGCGCAGCGGATGGCCAACCCAGTCTTCTTCGAGGAAAATCCGCCGCATATCAGGATGGTTGTTGAAATTTATCCCAAACAAATCAAAAACTTCGCGTTCGAGGAACTCGGTAGTTCTCCAGATATCGCAAAGGGTGTCCAAAACCGGTTTTTCCTTGTCGGGACAAACGGT
The DNA here is from genome assembly GCA_903944895.1 of uncultured Bacteroidota bacterium. Lineage (GTDB taxonomy): Bacteria > Bacteroidota > Bacteroidia > Bacteroidales > 4484-276 > CAJATL01. Next base: position 16,417 of record CAJATL010000062.1, on the reverse strand, counting down.
TTTTATCACAAGCTGATGTTTCAGATTTGTCGATTCGAGATGATAAATCACGCCCAATGAGTCGCCGTAATCCATGCCTGTAAGGCAAAAGAGATAATCGAAGTTGGTGTCTTTCGATCCGCGAAGGTTTTTAGCCAAAGCGTGCACTTTATCTGAAGCAACAGTGGCGGTGAGATATTGGTGGCCTTCTTTAACTTCTGCCGAAGGCTCAAAACTCAATATTTTGGCGGTTAATTGCTCGTTATTCATTGGATTTTTCCTTGCTGTTAAAAGTTCTGCCAAGTGATGATTCGGCTTTAATTTTTCGTTGGAGCTGCATTACGCCATAAAGCAATGCTTCAGGACGGGGCGGGCAACCGGGAACATAAACGTCAACCGGGATCACCTGATCAACTCCACGAATTACCGAATAGGAATTATAGTAAAACGGGCCTCCGGAAATGGCGCAAGAACCCATCGCAATCACATATTTTGGCTCTGCCATCTGGTCGTAGAGACGTTTTAAAACAGGAGCCATTTTATGAACGATGGTTCCCGCAACAACAATCACATCGGCCTGACGAGGCGTAGCGCGGTACACTTCGATGCCAAAACGGGCAAAGTCGTGTCTTGCTGCACCTGCTGCCATCATTTCGATACCACAACAACTGGTTGCAAAGGTCAAAGGCCAGATCGAGTTCGACCGGCCCCAGTTCAATACATCATCTATGGTGGTTAGTAAAATGTTGCCTTTTGATTCTTTCAGGATTTCAAGACCTTCATTGTCGTTGAAATCCTCATTTTTCATGGATTTAATTTTTATTCCCATACCAAAGCTTTTTTCTTCCATGCGTAAGCCAAACCCAAAACAAGTACAAAAAAGAAGATCACAATTTCAACAAAAGCAACCATTCCCAACTCTTTCATTACAACAGCCCAGGGAAACACAAAAACGGTTTCCACATCAAAAACCAGAAAGAGGATTGCAAAAAGATAGTAACCTACGTTAAACTGCAACCATGTTGTACCTTTTGTAGGGATTCCACATTCGTAAGGTTCAAATTTTGCAGGATTTGAAGATGTGGGCGCCATGAAGGTGGAGAAGAGAATAGCACCTCCTACCAGCACTGTGGCTACGATAAAGAATAATATTAACGAATCAGCACTCATTAGTTTGTCTGTTTTTAAAAACTGCGCAAAATTCATTTTTTTAATGATACATACAAAAAAAATGATATGTTTTTTGATAGATATAATGCAGTTTGAAACGATTCAAAATAGGTAACGACGTATGTTCCTGAAAAACAGTTCGTATCGCAATTACTTTACAGCGAAGGGAATTGGAACATTTTGGCAGGTAATTAAATAGTAAAGAAACAGGATTTATTAATTTCTGGTAATTTCAGAGCTTTCCAGGAGGAAGAAACAGGAATTTGCTTCAGAAAATGATGCACTTATAATGGTAAATCAGCAATTATTGTAGCAGGGACACCAGCCCATAGCCGCTTGTTAAGCCCAGAATTCAGATTTTCCAGAGCCCAAACCTTCAGGTTTGGGATTTTAGGAATCTCCAATGCAGAGAAGCTAAGGCGTTTACGCCTTTTTGTCCATCTTGCGATCCTTTCGAGATGAAGGTCCTAAACGACCTGGCATAAAAGGCTACCCGTCTCAATTTCCCCAGGGCTGAAGCCCTGGGCTATGGATTTTTTTCAACACCAAACATTGTTATCATTTCTTAACCTGACGGCTCTGGACGTCAGCGCCTTTTCCGGGATGGTGGTCCTGCATAATTTTCAATTGTCAGTTTTTGGGGAAATCCAGCTTGGGCGAATTTCGCTCTAAACGAAACAGCAAATTTACAGTTGGCAAAGAATAATTTACTTTTGCGATCTAAAATTTATTCATAGACCACATGAAAAACAAGACTTTATTATTTTTGGCTGCTTCGTTGATCATTTTTAATGCCTGCAACAAAGAGGCTGAACTCCAAAAAATCCAGTTTCAGGGCGAGGCTCAGGGCACGTATTATGCGATAACCTATTTTGCTGCCGATACGTTGGTTAACCAGGATCAGATCGACTCCCTGTTAAACGATTTCGACCAGAGTGCTTCGCTGTGGGTCGAAAACTCTTTGCTTTCGCGCATTAATAATAACGATCCTGAGGTAATGCCTGATCAGCACCTCATCGAATTATTCCAACAATCGCGCACCATTTCCGAAGCAACCGGCGGCGCTTTTGATATTACTGTTGGGCCGTTGGTAAAAGTGTGGGGGTTTTGGTTCAAAGAGCCTATAAAAGTTGACCAGCACATTGTTGATAGCTTACTGCCGTTGGTTAATTTTAAAGGTATAAATATCGAAAATGGACGAATCATCAAATCCAACCCAAATATGATGTTCGACTTCAACGCCATTGCCCAGGGCTACTCTGTTGATTTGACTGGTGAATTTCTCGAAACCAAAGGAATCAGGAATTACCTTGTTGATGTTGGTGGTGAGGTTTTGGGAAGAGGGCAAAAGCCCGATGGCAAATCATGGGTGGTTGGAATCGAAAAACCCAGCAAAGAGGTTGATTCCGAAAGACAACTTAAAGCAACTATCAGCATCAACGATTGTGCAGTGGCTACCTCCGGAAATTATCGTAAATTTTATGAAGTTGATGGTGTGAGATATTCGCACACGATTGACCCAAAAACCGGCTATCCTGTAAATCACACCTTGCTAAGCGCTACCGTTGTTGCCGAAAGTGCTTCCACTGCCGATGGTTACGCCACAGCATTTATGGTCATGGGCATCGATAAAGCCAGGGCTTTTATCGAAACACACCCGGAACTTGAAGCTTATTTTATTTATTCCGGTTCAGATGGCAGCCTGAAAACCTGGATGAGCAAAGGCTTGGAAGGGTTGATTGAGGAACAATAAAAGTGAAACACTAATCTAAAAACAAGGTTTGGTTTTTTTTATCATAACTTTTTAAACGCTGACTGGTCCTGCGGACGTTGTCAGGTTTAATCCGAAAACTTTTAGCAAGTAATTCTTATTTTTTGATTCCACTTAATGCATATCTAAACATCGAGTATTTTTTCTCTTGTTTCATGCAATTAGAATTCTCTTTTGAATAATCAGCTCTTTCGATATAAATTGGATTCAAATTTTCATCTTCTGCAATGATTATAAAAGGCATGTGACCTAATGAGTCTTTTAAAATAGTAGTATCAAAACTGTCTATTTCGACAACATTTTGGCCCAAATCAGAAAAAATCTTAAGAATCGAATTTTCCTTTTTGTAAAGCAATTGATCAAGAGCAATTTCAGATATTGTGCCAAAAGTTTCCTGATATTCAGGACGCATAATTACGTTTTCGTTGTAAGAAAATGACAAAAAATTGTTTTCCTCAATTCTCAATATTGTTTGGTGCTTATTTATCTCCAGGTAATATTTGGTCCAATATCTCAAAAACGCATTTGGTTCATACTCTTTTAATGAACTGTTTATGCTTTGTTTTATGTTATGAATTTCATTTTTACTGGGTAGCCTAAAAGATGGTATCAGTATTCTGTCATTCCATTTTGCGCTTCTGATTTGATTAGTTTCTGGATCCCAGATAGGTCGATTTATCATTCCTTCGTACTGACCCATTAGATAGGCTTCTGTATTAAAACTGTATTCGCAATACTGATAAAAGTTAAGCTCTTGAATTCCTCTATCAATTAAAAGATACTCATTATACCTATCTGATAGCCAATTGAGAAAATTCATTGATTGCCCCCAAGTCAAACCCAATACTGGATAGTCCAAATATTTATGACTAAAAATATAATTTTCAACAAAATAGTTGCTTTCAACTAATGTTCTAATCTGAATAGGTGTAAAACCTTTTTTTAATAATGAGTCGGTTTGATTTTTATTCAAATTTGGAAATGCATTCAATAATATTTCCGGATGATGCCGGTAAACATCCGCTATCCAACACAGGTAAGTAAGATATTCTATGTTTGTTATTGGATTAGCCGATATGTAATATGGTGTAATAGTGTCATTAGTTAACAACAAGTAGTATTCGGAAACTTTTCTAAGTTTTCGGTAATTCTTTTCAATTTCTTGCGCATGAAGACTTGAAACAAGTAGTATTAGTAATGTGAGTATAATCTTTTTATATATCTGCATTATGTTGTATTTATTGATATGTACCATAATTAACTGCAACTACCTTCTGGCGAATGCAATCTGTCAACCAAAATCATGAAAGGTGAGACTGGCAACTGGAGACTGCCTACTCCTGACTTTCATTTCGCCCGCTCAACCTCAGTAATAAAATACTTGGTATCGCCACGCCAGGGGAATTTCATGTAGCGCTTTTTGAAATGAAGGTTAACCCGCTCACCGCTCAATGAGACACTTTCCAGTTGTTTGACAACTTCTTTTTCCTTACTCTCGACAGAGAAATCGAACGTAGAAGCAATCGGGCTGGTTCCTTTCAGCGCGCCAAAAGTCTCGAGATCGAGTTTACCTTCATAGGTTTTGAAAACAACTCCTTTTTGGGTAATTCGTAATACTTTGCCGGCCATCACGCCGCTTTCGTAAACTCCCCAATACGAAAATGCTACAAAAAGCAACAGCACAACCAGTAAAGCCAGCAATATCCTTTTAAATGTCTTCATAAATTTCCTTTAGTTTTTTTTGATTTGATTTTCGTTCAGCGCAGCTAAATCCCGATCTTTTTTGCTTTTTATCCTCTGTCTGATTTTTCTAAAAAACCACACAACAATCGCCATAATTATCCAAAATGGCCAGAGTTTTATCAGAAATATCACGAAGTCAACAAAACCGAGCCAGCCTGATGAGAGCGATTGTTTGAGCCGCTCAACAAAATTCTCTCTTTTTGCCGGATGGTATGTAAAAACCTTTTCTTTGGATATAGTCAAATCCAATGTGCTCATCGTAACCTGATCGCCCAGGTACCGGAGCCTTCCTTCGCTGCTTTCGATTTCTTCCTGGATAACCCTTGCTTTTTCTTCGATTTCGAGAATATCATTGACCGATTTCGCCTGCTTCAGGAGGTCGTTATACTTTTTCAGATATTCCCGTTTGCTCGAAAGCCGCGTCTCCAGATCAATAAATTCTGCGGTAACATCCCTGGCCTGGATATTTTTAAAAGTCACCTCCCCTTCGCCGGATTCAACATCGGCAATGAATTTTTCAAAATTATCCGAAGGAAGCCTGATTTTTAAACGGTAGGCCGATTCATAGTCAGAATTGATTAAACCCTCATTTGCAAAGTAACCATTGTGGCAGGCAACCAGGGTATTTATGTTGTTTCTTGCCTTCTCAAGATCATCAACTTTCAATCCCATCTCCCCATCTTTGATGATCATTTTACGGCCTGTCTCATTTTTAATATCAGTCTCCGCAGGAGGTGGAGGTGGGGGTTCGGTGGATTGGCGGGTCATCGGCGCCATTTCAGTTTTATCAGCACCCACATCGTACGTTTGATCTGATGCTGATTGGTGGCAGGAGGTAATCAGAAAAACCGAAATCAGAAGAAAAACCGTATTTCGCATAGTTTTATTGATTTTCGTGATAAACATTAAACATCCTTAAACATTTCATTTATTGGCTGAATGCCTGTTAAATTACGGAAAATGAAATCTTTTATTTTGCAAAGCATCACCAAAACGCAATAATTCCGCGGTTTAAGCCGCCATCAGAAATCCGGATTTTCGAATTCACAGCAAAACACAGCGGCGAAAAATGGTTTTCATTGTGCTCAACATTTTTTGTGAATGCGTATTTTTGCACGCTTCGATGGTTGTGTCATCAATTTCAAATTAGAAATTCATCTGTTTATGTTAAAAATAAAAGTCAGTTTAAGGTTAATCATTCATGCCGACGATGCGCAAATTGCCCGTGGCATCGCTGAAGCAATTGCTGAGCGTATCGACATCAAAGACACCACGTCGATAAAATTATCCGGTTACGAAGATGATTTTCATTTCGAAACCTCATTGACACGGGAAATAACAAGCGATTCATGCGGATACCTGGAGTACAATCTGTTTAAAATCTGCACCACGATCGAACAAGGCCCATGGCTGTTTTACAACCTGCCCACAAATTGTGAATCGCTGGAAGGATTTGAATTTGAAGCCTTTTTTAACCCGGAGGCATTTATTCACAACGATCCCAGCTTCCGTAACAAACTGAAATGGGCACATCTTGAGGTAATTACAACCTAACCTGAAGTAAAAAACAAATCTCAAAATTCAAAACTCAAAACTCAAATAATTTCAATAGTAAAAGCCTAAAAAGTGTCAAATAATCCTGAAATTTTCGAAGCTAAATTCTTTTCGGGGATTTGCCTGACTTTTTCAAATCAGGGTTGGTAAAGGGTTGTGTGTTTTTGAATGTTTCAGCTTCAGAAAAAATATTAATATTGCCTGCAAATACATATTAAAACGCGCAATGAAAAAAGTATTTCCTTACTTACTTACGCTTGCAGCTTTTGGGATCATCCTGATGGGCTGCACCGGGAACCATAGCCCAAAGAAAAAACAACCATTAAAATATGAAATGAATATGAAGAAAACTGTATTTGGAAATGTTGACGACAAACAGGTCTTTGAATTTACCCTGACCAATAAAAACGGCGTCGAAGTAAAAATCCTCAATTACGGGGGGCTTGTTACGCACCTGATGGTTCCCGATAAAAAGGGAACAATCGAAGATGTCGTCCTTGGTTACGATTCGCTGCAGGATTATATAAAGGATACCCCGTATTTTGGAGCCATTGTGGGCAGATACGGCAACCGGATTGCAAATGGGCAGTTTTCGATTGATGGAAAAACCTTCAATTTAGCCAAAAATAACGGGCCTAATCATTTGCACGGTGGTATCAAAGGATTTGACAAGATTGTGTGGGATGCCGAAGATTTCATTAAACCCGAAGCTGCCGGAGTTATTCTCACTTATCTTAGCCCGGATAATGAAGAAGGTTATCCCGGAAATCTAAACATAAAGATAACATACACGCTTACCAACGAAAACGAGCTGAAAATAGATTACGAGGCCGAAACCGACAAGCCCACCGTGCTCAATCTTACGCACCACAGCTACTTTAACCTGAAAGGGCACGGAAATGGCGATATTCTCGACCACCGGATGCAAATCTTTGCCGACCGATTTACGCCGGTTGACGCTGACCTGATTCCAACGGGTGAACTTAAAGAAGTCGAAGGTTCGGCGATGGATTTCAGGACACCGGCAGCCATAGGTGCAAGGATAGCACAGGTTGAAGGAGGCTACGACCATAATTATGTTTTGAATAATACTGATGGAAACATCCGGCTTGTTGCAAAAGTGATAGAACCGGAAACCGGCCGAAGTATGGAAGTTTACACCGATCAGCCGGGGATTCAGTTTTATAGCGGCAATTTCCTGGATGGATCGAACATTGGGAAAGGTGGCAAACCTTACAAAAAGCATTTTGGCTTTTGCCTCGAAACCCAGCATTTTCCCGATTCGCCAAATCATGAAAACTTCCCTACGACAATTCTAAGACCAGGTGAAAAATACAAAACACAAACGGTTTATAAGTTTGGTGTGACGGAATAAGATAGCCTCAGGAGGTGCGTGTTATCGATGTGTTTTTTGATTTATCGCAAAATTTTTCAGAGAATATTGGATAGTAATTAGTTTTTGAGTTTTCGTTAAACCCCCAATCGGCCTCCTTATGGAGGATGTTGTCGATATTTTTATAGGTTTGTCCGAACATTTGAAGTGGTTAAAATTGATAGGTTTCAAAGATAATATTGCAGTTCCGGCTACAGCAAAAAATAAAAAATCCACCCTACAACTCATCAATGTCCCTCAACTCGCGGTAGAGCAGTTTTTGTTTATTGGCGGCAGCCTTTCCTCCTGCATCTCCGGGCATCAGCGACACAGCGTGGCGGATGGCTTTTGCTCCAAAACGCAGGCGGATGCGATCCATGGCTTGGTACAGGTTGATCATTTCGGGGGTATCGTCGAAAAGATTGAGTTGCTGCATACCGCTTACCAAATGACTGAAACGCACGCCAATCAAGCGGATCAGCATACGACGCTGGTAAAGTTTGTCGAACAGTTCCAGCGCAATTTTGGTAAGCACATGGTCGAAAGAGGTATAAGGAATGGTTTTTTGCAGGGTGTGTGTGTCGAAGTTGGAGTAGCGGATTTTAACCGTGACACAGCCCGTGAGTTTTCCTTTTTTACGCATCTGAAAGGCAATTTTTTCGACCATCGAGCTGAGGATTTCGCGCATGCGCACCACTTCGATGGTGTCCTGTTCGAAGGTGGTTTCGGTGCTGATGGATTTTTGTTCGGAATAAGGCACAACCGGTGTATGGTCGATGCCGTTGGCTTTTTTCCAGATGTCGAGACCGTTTTTGCCCATCAGTTTTTCCATCATTTCGGGCGGGATCATGCTCAAAGTATGGATGTTCACCACGCCCATCGAACGCAGCAACTGGAAGGTTTTTGTGCCGATCATGGGAATTTTACGGATCGAAAGCGGCCCGAGGAAAGGCATTACCCGCTGCTTTTCGACCTGAATTTCGCCGTTGGGCTTGGCCTCGCCTGTGGCAATTTTCGAAACCGTTTTGTTTACCGAAAGTCCCAGCGAAATGGGTAGCCCCGTTTGGCTGATGATGCGCTGCCGCAGTTCGTGTGTCCATTTGAGCGAACCAAAAAAACGGTCCATGCCGGTGATGTCGAGGTAATGCTCGTCAATGGAGGCTTTTTCGTAAACGGGCGCCTGCTCGGCGATGATGTCGGTTACCATGCGCGAATATTTGGAGTATTGCTCCATGTCGCCGCGGATGATGATGGCGTCGTTGCAAAGGTTGAGCGCCATTTTCATGGGCATGGCCGAACTCACCCCAAACTGGCGGGCTTCGTAGCTGCAACTGGCCACCACGCCACGGTCGGAGGTGCCGCCAATAATTACAGGCTTGCCCACCAGGCTGCTGTTCATCAGCCGTTCCACCGATACAAAAAATGTGTCGAGGTCCAGATGTACGATTGTGCGGTTATCGGTTTGCATTTTTTTTCTCAGTTTATAGCCGGAAGACGGAAGTGGGCAGTTGGCAGTCGTAAGGCGTAAGGCGTAAGTCCAACGTTGGCAGTCGCCAGTCGCCAGTTGGCAGTGGGCAGTCTGAAGTCTTCCATTCTTCCATTGCCGCCCCGATAGCTATCGGGGGTCGAATTCTTCCATCATTCCACTCTTCCATTTTTCTCCCGCCATAGCGGGATTTCGTCTAACGCCTCAACATTCCATTTTTCCATCTTTCCAATTGTCGAATTGTCGAATTGTCTCATTTTTCCTGACTTTTTTCTTGCTTTTTCAAAAATTCATATTACCTTTGACTAATATTTAATCTTATTAACGACTACAATATAATCATGCTGATGTTCTGAACAAAGAATTGTTGATAAATAATTTGATGAAGAATGAGGAATGGATTAAACCTGTCTGTGTATTTCGCTCTGCTCCATGCGCTCTGCGCTCTGCGAAATGAAACGATGTAAATTGAAAATGAGAAACTAAAAAAAAACTTTTTCACCATGTACTTTAACTCAAACATAAAATTTTTACGGAAACGTAAAGGCCGCACCCAGGATGATGTGGCTGTGTCGCTGGGCATACCGCGCTCGACGTTTAATAATTATGAAAACCTGATCGCCCAGCCTGGCATGGAAACCTTGATTGGCTTTTCCAATTATTATGGTGTGGCCATCGACACTTTAATCCGTGTTGATCTGACCAAACTGGCCGAAAGTCAGCTTTCGCAGCTCGAAAAAGGTTACGACGTATTTATCAAAGGCAGCAACCTGCGCGTGCTGGCTACTACCGTGGATTCGGAGAACGAGGAAAACATCGAGCTGGTTGCCGAAAAGGCCAAAGCCGGTTACACCAACGGTTTTGCCGACCCTGAATATATCCGAATCCTGCCTACTTTCAATCTGCCATTCCTGTCGCGCGAGAAAAAGTACCGTACTTTTCAGATCAACGGCGACTCGATGCTGCCCATCCCAAACGGGGCTTATGTCACCGGAGAATATGTCCAGAACTGGAATTTCATCCGCGACAGGCAGGCCTACATCATACTCACCCTCAACGAAGGGATTTTGTTTAAAGTTGCCGAAAACCGCATCGCCGAAGAGGGGCAACTCAGACTTCACTCTCTAAATCCAAACTATCTGCCTTTCAGCATTCATGTGAACGATATCAGGGAAGTATGGAAATTTATTCATTTTATCAGTTCGGAAATGCCCGAAACACGGCCTGCCGAAAACGAAATCATGGAAAGTATCCGTGAAATCAGCGAAGAAGTTAAATTGATTAAGGAAAAGTTGGGAGTTAGGAGTTAGGAGTTAGGAGTACTTAGAGTACTTAGAGTGCCTAAAGTACTTAGAGTGTAGGGAGTGGATAGAATAATATAAGTGGGAAAAAATGTACGCAATAATTGATATCGAGACTACGGGGACAAGCTATCTGAATGGTAAAATTACAGAGATTGCCATTTTGATACACGACGGCCGGCAGGTTGTTGATGAGTTTAGTACGCTCATTAATCCAGAGCAAAAAATACCTTATTTTATTCAGCAACTCACCGGCATTACAAACCGCATGGTTGACGATGCCCCGAAGTTTTATGAAGTTGCAAAGAAAATTGTCGAAATGACCGAAGACCAGATTTTTGTGGCTCACAATGTTAGTTTCGATTATAATTTTATCCGGCAGGAATTTAAAAATCTGGGTTACGATTTTGTGCGTGAAAAGCTTTGCACAGTTAAGTTGAGCCGCAAACTTATCCCTATGAAGCGGTCGTACAGCCTGGGTAATCTTTGCACCGACCTCAACATCGAAAACCCGCACCGTCACCGCGCCATGGGCGACGCAAAGGCCACGGCAACACTTTTCGGGATGTTGCTTTCCATCGAGCCTAACCCTGCAGGAATCTCCACCCAGGGATTCAACAGCAGCCTGAAACCTGAATTTGTCAAAAACCTGCCCGAAGAAACCGGGGTGTATTATTTCCTAAACGAAAAACACGAAATTATCTACGTCGGGAAAAGCAGGAACATCAAGTCGCGGGTGATGTCGCACCTCACCAACAGCACCACCAAACGCGCCCTTGAAATGAAAAACAGTGTTGTCGAAATCGATTTTGAGATCACCGGAAGCGAACTTGTGGCGCTTTTACTCGAATCGAACGAGATAAAAAAACACAAACCCGTTTACAACCGCGCTCAGCGACGTACGATGTATAATTTCGGCCTTTTTCATCATACCGACGAAAATGGGTATATCCGACTTCATGTTTCGCGCCTTGACGAAAATGAGGAGGAAGCACCGCTTACGACCTTTGCTTCGGGGATGGCTGCTAAAAAATTCCTTTACGAAATCATCGAAGAAAACCATCTTTGCCAGAAACTCTGCGGACTTTACGAGACTAAAAGTTCCTGTTTTCAATACAAAATAAAGGAGTGTTACGGCGCCTGTATTTGCGAGGAAAGCCCCGAAGATTACAACCACCGTGCCGGAAAAATCATCTCACATTATCAGTACAGCCACGACAGCTTTTTGCTGGTTGATAAAGGCCGCACCGACGACGAATGTACTGTAGTAAAAGTTGAACATGGCCGCTACATCGGCTTTGGCTTTGCCAGCAAGGAAATTAACGGCTACGATGCGGCGGAATATCTTTGCTCGGCGGTAAAACCATTTCCAGAGTGTAAGGATGTTCATTCGATTATCCGGAGCTATATTAAAACCTCGCCACGGCTTAAGATTATCAAACTGAATGCGGAGATTTGATTTATTCTTCATTTTTTGCTGATAATTCTCCCGCTTCAGCCTGAGCTAAAATAACGCCAAAACCTTGGTATAATGGCTTATCCAGATTCATCACATAAATAAATTCAGGATTTTATTCAAAGATTTTGCTCGATGGAGTGAGCAATTTTCGTGTTTTTTGCTCAGTGGAGTGAGCAATTTTTCATTTTATTGCTCAGTGGAGTGAGCAATTTTTCATTTTATTGCTCAATGGAGTGAGCAATTTCACCGTTTCTAAAAACTAATATCTTCATTACATCGGTAAACCAAATTTTGTCTAACCAAAAAAAACAAACATTATCAGTGGGGAAACTGGCTGCTGCAAGGATGAAAGGCTTCAAAAAATCAATAATCCAACCTGAAAATTTTAGTATTTTTACAGCCATCGAATTTCCAAAGAATATGAAGCATTATTTGTACAAAACATTGGTTTTTCTGGTTCTGATTATTGTTTTTTTGCCTGCCTGCCAGGTGAAAAAGACCATGAAAAAAGCTACCGAATTTGAAGCGGCCGGGATGTTTAAAGATGCAGCCGACATGTATTTTCAGGCTTTGCAGCTTAACCCGAAAAAAGCTGAAATAAAAATCGATCTTAAACGCTGCGGGCAACTCTACCTCGAGGAATTATCCGAAGAAATTTCCCAATCTTATCATCAGGGTGATTATAAAACTACGGTTTACGATTATGTAGCTGCCACTGCTTACGTTGATAAACTGGCCCGCGTTGGCGTTAATCTGAAAATTGATCCTTCATCGACCAGGTATTTTGAAGAAGCTAAAGAGAATTTTCTTGCCGAAAGATACGAGGTTGGTCAAAAGACTTTGATGGAGCAAAATTACACGGATGCAAAGGAGATTTTTGAAGAAATTTATCGGATTGATCCTGATTTCAGAGATACGAAAAATTACCTCAACCAGGCTAAATTTGAGCCTGTTTACCAGGATGCGTCGAGGCTTTACGGCGAAGGAAAATACATGGAGGCTTACCAAAAATGGCATTTTATTTTTATCGAAGATCCCAATTTTAAAAACGTAAAAGATCAGATGCAGCAAGCCCTCAACGAGCGGTACAAACAAGGCTCGCTGTTTTTGATGAACGAAAATTTTACCGAAGCTGCCACCGCCCTTGGCGAAGTTTACCGCGCCGACCCGGGTTTTGAAGATGTAAAAGTACTCTTTGCCGAAGCCCGCAACGAGCCGGTTTACAGGCAAGGAAACTCCTTGCTCACCGACGGCAAATGCCGGACAGCCTATTTTGCTTTTAATGATGTTGTGAATGATGCCGGGAATTATAAAGATGCTGTTAAACTCAGGGAAACCTCGCTGAAATGTGCTCAATACCCGGTGGCTGTGGGGACTTTAGCGCCCAAAGGAAAATCAGCAACAGCCGGCGAATTTCAATCGATGCTCATCAACCGGATGATTAAACAAAACAATTTGTTTTTAAAGGTTTACGACCTGGCTGCTCTTGATAATTCGATTTCACAGTCGCTTTTAAATAATGCCGGAAACCTCAACCGCTCGCAACTTCAGCAACTTGCCAGCAAGCATGGCCTCAAAGCAGTTTTGTTTTGTAATTTGAGTGAGTTTACCCAGAACGAAGGCAAACAGAAGAAAGTTGAGAAAACCGGGTTCGAAAGAACCACCACCAAAACCAGCACGGGCCAGGTTTCGGTTTCTGACCGGCAGGTGAAATACGAAGAAGTGTCGCAGGAAAATCTTGTTAGCATGACCATGAATTACAAACTTATCTCCACCCAAACCGGCGAAATCCTGCTCACCGATTACTTTACTGAACAGTTGTCGGATGAAACGAAATATGCTTCTTACAACGGAAATTCAACTATTTTGTATCCGGCGGTAAATTCGAATGGCATTTTCATGGTTGACGACCGGAATTTCCAATCGCTTCAATCGCTGCTAAAAGCGCCAAAAAATATCAAATCGGCAGCCAGCATGACAAACACTGTTTTTGAAACTGCCTCCCAAAAAATTGCCGGAAACATCAATAATTTTAATCCTGAAAAATGAAACGAATTTTTTATCTGCCACTCCTAGTCCTGGTTTTGCTGTCGTGCTCGACCTCAAAAAAAACTTCGTACGACGACCTGATGGCCGGTGCCCCGGAATGGGTAAAACAGAGTCCAAACAACCCTTCATTTTACCATGGCGTTGGCTCGGCAGTGAAAACCGCCCAAATGGATTTCCGCGAAAAAGCCAAACAAAGCGCACTTTCGGATATGGCCGGCAACATTTCGGTAAACATTTCGTCGTCTTCCGTTTTCAGCCAGTACGAATTTGACAATAAACTGAGCGAGTATTTCAAAGATAACATCAAGCTTTCGACCCAAAGTTATCTCGAAGGTTACGAAGTTGTCGGAAGCTGGGAAAATGCTGAGCGTTACTGGGTTTATTACCGCATTTCGAAATCAGAATACGAAAGAATAAAAAATGAACGTATCCAGTCGGCACTCGAAAAATCGCTGGGCGATTTCAACGAAGCCGGAACATTTAACCGTGCCGGTAACACCTCAGAAGCCATTAAATTTTACATCAAAGCCACCGAAAAGATCAAGGATTTTTTGGGTGAAGATCTAAAAGCAAATATCGATGGTGTGGAACAACCTTATGCAACGAGGCTTTTCGCCGATTTAACCTCCTGTCTTCAAAATATCAGAATTGTTTACCCGGTTGAATCGTTAATTATGAAAAGCGGCCAGAAAGCTGCCGGCGAAATCCTGAACCTTTCCATCAGAAACGAAAGCGGGAAATCGCTTTCGGCCATTCCTGCCGTGGTGAGTTATTCCTACTTTCCTGGCAAAAAGGATGAACTGATTTCGGATGCCTCGGGCAACATCAGGCTTGCCACCGGACAAATCAAATCGAAGCGAAAAGATGAATACATTTCTTCGGTGGTAAATTTTGAGAAGATGGTCAAAGAAAATACTTCGGATATTTTTGTGCGAAAACTGCTTGCCAATTTCAAGGCTCCCGAGTACATTCTGCCGGTTTTCATCTCACCAACTATTTTTTACATTGAAGCTGATGAAAAAAATCTGAACGCGCCGGTTGCTGCACCACAAACGCAGCCCAGCCTGGTAACAGCGCTCACAACTGATGGATTTTCGGTTGCGAATGTTTCATCTAAAACAGATTACCTGGTTTCGGTCATCGCCAACACCAGCCAGGGTTCACAGCGAAATGCCAAATTTTCGTCGGTGCTCACCGCATCTTTTTCGGTAAAGGATAGTAGCGGTCAGATCGTTTTTAGTCAGCAAATTACCGACATCAGTGGACTGGGTAATACTTACGATGAAGCCGGCCTCGACGCTTACAAGGCTTTGAACAGTAAACTCAGGATTTCGGTGCTGCCCGCCATGTACAAACAGCTTTTTAACGATTAGGAAATGAACGAAACTCCGAAAATACTCCTCGAGCGGGTGAGCGTTTACCGCAAAAATATTCTCATCCTTTCCGAATTAGACTTTGCAGTTTATCCCGGTGAATTTGTTTACCTGATCGGAAAAACCGGTAGTGGCAAAACCAGCCTGTTAAAAACATTGTACGCCGAATTGCCCGTGGAAGATGGCAAAGCACGAATCAGCGATTTTGTGCTTACCGAAATCAAACCCAACCAGATTCCTTTCCTGCGCCGGAAACTGGGAATAGTCTTCCAGGATTTCCAGTTGCTCACCGATCGCACGGTTAATCAGAATCTCGAATTTATTATGAAAGCTACGGGATGGAAAGCACCCGATAAAATCACTGACCGGACCAATGAGGTACTCACCAAAGTTGGGATGGGAACGAAAGGTTTCAAAATGCCACACGAGTTATCGGGCGGCGAACAACAGCGTGTTTGTATTGCGAGGGCGCTCATCAACGATCCCGAAATCATCCTCGCCGATGAACCTACCGGCAATCTCGATCCGGATACTTCCTCCGAAATCGTTAAATTATTGTACGACATCTGTAAAGCCGGAACCTCCGTCATTATCGCCACCCACAACCATTTTTTGATCGAAAAATTCCCGGGTAGGGTGGTTAGATTGGATCGCGGGAAAGTGATGCGGTGAAGATTTTTTAGACACAAGGCATAAGTCGTAAGGCGCAAGGCCTTTTTGTAAAAAGGATTTAGATTTGCCGGGTCGTTTTATCTTTGAAAGAATTCCGGTATTATTCCTGATTTTTAGTGGGCTTTGAAATCGTTAATTTTAAAATTATTAAGATGAAAAATACAATTCTTCAAAATATTCCTAAACTTCATCAGCTCGAAACGGACATGTTTTTCCTGCTGGCTGGTCCTTGCGTGGTCGAAAACGAAAAAATGCCTTTTGAGATCGCCGAACAAATTTTAAAAATTACCGAAAAGCTTGGAATTCCGTTTATTTTCAAGGCTTCCTACCGCAAGGCCAACCGGTCGAAACTCGATTCTTTTACAGGAATTGGTGATGAAAAGGCTTTAAAAATCCTCCGGAAAGTTGGAGAAATGTTTAACATTCCCGTTGTCACGGATATTCACACCAGTGAAGAGGCTGCGCTTGCCGCCGGTTATGTTGATGTT
>CAJATL010000061.1 GCA_903944895.1 uncultured Bacteroidota bacterium | reverse complement strand
CTGATGGCTGCCGAAGCCAAATATCGTGCCGGCGACGAATCAGGTGCACTGACCGAACTCAATAAAGTAAGAGAAAGAGCACAACTTGCCGATGTTACAGCTTCAGGCAATGCTTTGTTCGAAGCTATCGTTAACGAGCGCCAGTTGGAACTTGCTTTCGAAGGCGTCCGTTTCCTCGACCTTATCCGTTGGGGTCTGGCTCCACAGGTTTTGGGAACTTATGGATTTGTTACCGGAAAACATGAGTTGTATCCTATTCCACTCGACGAAATCCGCAACAATCCTAATATCCAGCAAAATCCAAATTACTAAGATTGCAATTGCTATGATAATTGCAATGCATATGTAGTGTTTTATCATAAGTTTTGGTTTTGTTTCTTTGTAAGGGTACCTCTCATAATTGGGTACCCTTACTCTTTTTAGGAATGTGATGAAAACCGGTTTACAGGAAAGTTGCTGGTGAAGGTTTTTTTAAATCCAGCACTTTATCGAAATACGATAACTTTGCAAAAATTGTTTGTTAAGGCTGTGAGATCATCAAAAATAAAATACCTGTTCCTCTTAATTGCAGCATTCGTAGGTTTTACGGGTTGCAACGCACTTTTTGCACAGAAAAAAACCAAGATACAACTGGAGCGTGCCGATAATTTGATCGGAGATAAAACCACTGGCACCGATCTGAATATTTTTGTAGGAAACGTTATCTTTAAGCACGAAGGCACTTTCCTGTATTGCGACAGCGCTGTTTTCAACAACAAAGCCAACAACCTCGATGCTTTTGGTAAAGTGCATGTACTGGTCAACGATACGCTCAGCCTTTTTGGTGACATGCTCAATTACGACGGCAACACCAAAATTGCCATCGTCACCGGAGTTGTAAAACTTGTTGATAACCACTCAACGCTTACAACCGACAGGCTCGTTTACGACAGGAATACCCAGATTGCCTTTTACACCACCGGCGGCACCATTGTAAATAAAGACAATACCCTCGTGAGCCGGCGTGGTTATTATCACACCAGCATCAACGAATTATTTTTTAAAGACAGCGTCGTGCTCGTCAATCCCGAATACGTCGTAAACTCTGACACGCTGCAATACAATACTGCAACCGAAATTGTAAAAATTTCAGGGCCAACAACCATCAAAGGTGATGATGAGTTTTTGTATGCCGAAGACGGCTGGTACGACACTAAATCTGACAAATCAGAGCTGATCAAAAATCCTTCGTTGACCTATAAAGAACAGTTTCTTTCGGGTAATAAAATTTATTATGATAAAGAAACCGGCATAGGTAAGGCTTTCGGGAATGTTTTTATGAAAGATACCGTCCAGAATATTATCCTTAAAAGTGAGTTTGCCGATTACCGCCGCAAAGATGGTTACGCCTATTCCACCGACAGCGCGCTTGCCATTTTGATTGATAAAACCGACAGCCTTTTCATGCACGCCGACACCCTCAGGATGATATTTGATTCGTTGGAAAACCCAACCCATCTGAAATCGTATTATCACACCAAATTTTACAAAACCGATCTTCAGGGAAAATGTGACTCGCTGATTTACAGTTTCAACGATTCGACGATAACCATGATTGGCCGTCCGGCACTCTGGACTCAGGCTAACCAGCTTACAGCAAACCAGATAACCATCTATAGTTCGGGACAGAAAATTGATTCTCTTTTTCTGGATAACGCCTCCTTTATTATTTCGGTTGATAAATACGACATTTCAAAATACAACCAGATAAAAGGAAAAACCATGACTGGCTATTTTAAGGAAAATGAGTTAAATCAGATTGATGTAGAGGGCAATAGTGAGACCATTTATTTTGTCCGTGAGGAAGATGGTGGTCTGATGGGAATCAATAAAGCCGTTTCGAGTTCAATGAAAATCCTGATCAAAGAGCGGCAGATCAGCGAAATATATTATTTCGAACAGCCGGATGCCACACTTTATCCCGAAAAGGAATATCCGGTGGAGGAGTTGAAACTAAAAGATTTTAAATGGCTCGGAAATCACCGTCCCAAAAGCAAACACGAAATATTCAGGTGGGAAGAAGATCCGCAGCCTGTGCTTAAAAGGTAGGATTTTCTGCTGCTCACGGGATTATCCCGCCATTTCGAAATCTATTTTTTAAAAGATTTTTTGTTTGTTCTTTGTTTGATTTGACAAATCTCATCGAAAAGACCTTATCCTTAATTCTTCAACCTTAGTACAAATCTGAATCCCCGGATTTTTAGAAACCTTATTACCTTATTCCGGTGAAATGAGCAAATCCGATAAAAATAAGGTTAATAGGGTTGGGGGGCGCTGTGTTCCGACTTTTGTACTAAGGTTTTTCTTCAAAAATAAGGTTTCCATTTTTCATCGAATCTCAATGAATGTCCGTGATTCCTTGTTTTTGGCATTTGTTATTTGATTTTTGTTATTTGTTCCCGATAGCTATCGGGATGTTATTTGAATTTTCTACTCCTTTTCTGGCGGATTAACTTCGTGTATTTTAATTTTCCCGTTTCTGATTTCAGCATCAACAACGGTGTTTCCGGGTGCATGAAGCCTGAAATCCACATCCCAATTCACAGGCCAGGCAGGGAATAAAAAAATGCTGTCGCCTTCGGTTTGCATAACCATCGCCTGAAGAGTTTTGATGATTACGCCTCCGTGGCATTGGTCGGGAGTCCAGTCGAAGTTCGGCCCCCAGAAAGCGGGATAGCGTGAATTTTTATCATAATTTTTTACCCTTCCGGTGAGATAATTTCTTGCCGAATCGGCCAGGCCAAGATAGGCCATCACGATATCTTCGTGCCGCCAGCCCATGTTTCCGCGTTCTTCACGATGATTAACGGCTTCCACGCCAAGCGCTTTTTCCGGATGTTGCATCGTGATCAGTTTAAAAGGAAAAACTGCATAAACCTCAGGATTTTCGACATTCATTTTGTTTGCAAAAACATCGGCAGGAGCCAGCATTTTTATGCCATTTTTTTCACGAACTGGCAGGTCTGGGATTTTTGCTTCTAAAAGTTTCCAGAAATTACGTTGATCAGCCGAAGTAAGATCGCCAGGCAAATTTGATAAAGCCTTTGTTACCGCCTGCAGACCTGCAATTTCAGGCATCGGGTTGGTGCAATTCCACCAGGTTTCGGCGGATTGCGAAGGATGCATCACCAGTTTTCCAAATTCGTTGGTTTTATAATGCTGGTCAAAAAAAGTAAGGATTTCATAGGCAAATGGAAGTGCCGTGTTTTGCAGGAAACTGGTGTCCTGCGTAAAATCATAATATTCGAGCATCATAAAAGCCAGTTCCAGTCCCGAAACCCATTCATATTTATGCCAGCCACTGGGCTGCAGTTTATCGGTTCGGCTTACGAAAGGCTCCCATCCATAAGTTTCGCTAAAATAATCGCCCCAGAAATAAACACACTCAGGTACAAATGCACCCTCATGACCCAAGTATTTTTTGGTGCGAAATCTGAATAAAGGCAACAAATCGTCGCCGTACATTTTAAACAAAGGTTTCATCAGGTCAAAATCACCCGACGAGCACATTCCGGCATAGGGAAGGCGCGTGTTTTGCCACCAGTAGCCTGGTCCCCAGCGCCGGTAATCGGCATCACCGGGACTTCCGGCAAAAGGAACCGTAAAAATGGAGCCGTTAAATTTGATGGGATAAGCGCCCCGCCCGCCGCAGGCATTAATGAAGCGTTGCAATGCGTATGCCCGGCTTACCAAAAAAGCATCATTTACCGAAGCCGAATCTTCAGATTTGTTAGAAGTAACATTTATCCAGCTTCGGTTCCAGAAATCTTTCCACCATTTTTTATGTAATTCGAATCGTTTACTCATCGGAATTCCCGCTGTTTCCAAAACAAGTTTTCCGATGCTGTCGAGCCATTGTTGCGGGCTTGCCGGGTGCATGGTAAGCACATGAATGTTTATCAGATGATCTTTGGAAAGGGCTGTCTTCAGATTTTTCAGGTCAATAACACTGGCATTTTCGGCAGTGACGATGGCGCCAAAAGTCCGGTGGAGTAGGGGGTCAATTCGTTCAAATCCGGTGGCACCCTGGATTTCGGCACACATCTCCGGACCGACCGAGTTGTGGTTATGATGAAGCCAACCAATACGCCCGTCAAGATCCGGAATAATCGAATCCGGCTCAACGATGGTTGGCCCATGCTGATGATTTTCCTTTTCCCAGTCGAACATCACATCACTGACCTCGATGGAGGGCAATTCATGTTTTTCAGTTCGCCAAAGTTCATTGGTGACGATGGCTTCGGTTGGCCGTGAACTTCTTATCGCAACTTGAATTACAGGGTTGTTTGCGTCAACCCAGAGTTTCATTTCAACAGCATCCTCACCTATTCCAAAATTTACCGAAATCGTCGCATCACTGATATTTTGAGTTTGGAGAAACGAAACTAATGGTAAATCTGGCTTTGGAAACAGGGAAATCCGCACACGGCCAAGTTTCAACAGGCGGCCATAATCGTCCCAGCTGTCGGTTTTTCCGATATAAAAAACCAGGTCACCCGACGGTTCAACCCAGGCGTTGATGCTGATATCGCCATTTCCGAGCGGCATCGAACCGTTATAATCTTCACTTGGTGATTCCCAGATTATGTTGTATTTTGAGATTTCGGTGTTGGTCCTGGTTTGCGCGTAACTTGAAAATGATATCCAGAAAAACGCTGTTGCAACCACAGAAAGGCGAAGTATTGATTTCATAATGATAATTTTGATCATCCAAAAGTAGCTACTTCAGGCAAACCTTTCTCGGAAGGTGGCTTAAATGGCTTGAAAATTTTTATTCTGATAATGGTTTAGCGTTACTTTTGTAATAGTTCATTATCAAAAAAAACGAATCAGCAACCGCTAATCATGAATTTGAAAATAGTATGGAAGCAAAAGCATCATTGAGAAAACTTGGACCTTTAGGCTCATTTGCAATTTATATTCCGGCCGCTGGCTTGATGTATGTTTTAACAAAGTTTTTAATTCCTTATCTCACCGAAGTAACCGGATATGAAACTATTTTATTTTGGTTCGTTGTGGCTGGTTTAGGAATTTTTAGCCCTTTGATTATTGTTGGATTAATGATCTTAAAATTTGAAGGATATAAAATTTCCAAAAAAACCTGGACTGAACGATTACGTTTCCGAAAAGTTACAAAACGAGATTTAATTTGGAGCATTATGGGGTTACTTCTTGCGGGTGTTTTAAGTGGCTTAATAATGAAAGGATTAGAATTATTCATTGGCAAATTTGACCATTCGCCAGCTTTTATGTCATTTGAGCCATTAACTTCAGGTCGTTACTGGTTATTGCTGGTGTGGGCGCCCTACTGGATTTTGAATATTCTTGGCGAAGAAATCCTGTGGCGCGGTGTTATGTTACCACGGCAGGAACTCGCTTTTGGAAAATTCACCTGGATAATTCATGGTTTTGGCTGGGGATTATTTCATGTAGCTTTTGGGTGGCAATTATTAATCACTTTGATCCCGTTGATTTTTATACAGTCTTTTGTTGTCCAGCAAACAAAAAATTCATGGGTTGGTGTGATCATGCATGGCGGACTAAACGGGCCTGTTTTTTTGGCGATTTGTTTTGGGCTAGTCTGACCTGAAATGGTCAAAACCATTCTTTTTTTTACGAAAAGCATTTCACAGGCAGATCAGTGAAACCATTCAGAGTCTGCAAAAACTGATAATTTTTCATCACCTCTTCAAAAAAAACTGGTTAGGGTTAATCCTTTCCTACTAAAAAATTTCGTCAGCCGCTCATATTTAAAAGGTTACTTTTGCACAGTTAATTTATCTGAAAACAGACGTACATGAAAAAGCAATTTTTAACCATATTTACCTTTCTTGGATTATCGGTTATGCTGATAAGTTGGGGAGGTGCAGGCCATTACAAAATCAGTTACGCGTCGGGACTCTCATTTAACTCCCAAATGGTGCAGTTCAATCCCTGGGTTTCTGTCCTTGCCGACCATGCATCCGATGCCGATGACCGTAAATCGTGGGATCCCAATGAAGGCCCGAAACATTACATCGATATCGATAATTACAACGAGTTTTTAACCGGGGGCAGAATCCCGCAAACCCTCGATTCGGCGATTGCCATTCATGGAGCTGCTTTTGTTTATGATCAGGGCATTTTACCCTGGGCAACAATTACAGCCTACGACTCACTAAAAAGTTGTTTTGGTCGCCTCGACTGGGCAAATGCGGTCCTTTTTGCTTCCGACCTGGGTCATTACGTAGCCGACGGACACATGCCGCTTCATATCACACGGAATTACAACGGGCAATATTCCGGAAACAACGGAATTCATTCAAGGTTCGAATCGACAATGATTAACGCCTATGTTTCCCAGATTACCTATCCAGGTTTTGATATTGGTGAAATTGAAAATGTGAACCAGTACATTTTCGATTATCTCTATGTCAACTATACTTACCTCGATTCGGTGATTGGAGCCGACGATTATGCAAAAGCAATTGCCGGAAACACCAATTCATCGGCTTACAAACAGGCACTCTGGAATAAATCGAAAGGTTTTACAACACTGTTGTTTAAAAATGCTTCTCATGCACTTACCCAACTGATTTTTACAGCCTGGGTTCAGGCAGGAAGTCCGCAAATGGAAGCATCTGCGGTTACTCCGGTTGATCCGGAGAGTTCGCTTTTTCTCGGACAAAATGTACCTAATCCTTTTAAAAACGCTACAACCTTAAACTATAGAATTCCCAAAAATTCTGAAGTGCTTTTGCAGGTTTTCGATTTATCCGGAAAACACATTGCAACGCTTGCCGAGGGACAGAAAGCCGCAGGGAATTATTCCATCGGGTGGAATCCCGAGTATCTCAAACCGGGCATTTATTATCTTACATTGAAATCCCGTGAAATTTTCGAAGTTAAAAAAATGGTAGTTTTAAATTAATCCAATACAAGCCTTCACCAGGAGGTGTTTGTCTAAGGATTGATTTTAAAACCAATTTTTGATTGCTGAAGTAATTTGCGTAAAACATTCAAAATCAACGGATGAAAATGATTTTAAGGGATTATTTTGAAGATTAGTTAAAAAATGTTGTATTTTTGAAAATGTGAGGTTCGCTTAGTATTGTTGTTCAGTATTTTAATGTGGTTTTGGATTTCGATAGAATTCTGTATTTTTGTGGCGTGGGCAATAAAAAAAATCCTGTTAAGTTTTCAAAGTTACATCATGAAATTAAAACGTTTATGAAGCATCGCCAAGCTAAATTATTTTCTTTTCTGCTGATATTCACAGCCTTTACGCCTTTTTCGTTCGGTTCTTTTTTTAATTTTGAACTTTCCAAAGATACCACCGGAGTTTTTCCGGATTCGCTCACTTACATGGGTGATACCGTAAACCGGGTAACCGAATTACCCGGAATTAATGATTCCGTCATCATGTTTTCCAATAAACACCTCGACAACGAAGCTACAGCACAGAGAATTATTAAAGATTCGCCGGTTAGTTCAATGCTCGACAGCCTTGTCAATATCAGTTTTTTCAAGAATGATTATTTTGTTTCGGATACATCTCAACTCAATGTTTACCAGTATTCAAAGGGTATTATTCCGGAATTTCCCGATTCGGTTTATGCGGAAAGAATTTCGATGCTCAGCCGCGAGACTCCTTTCGACATGACTTATAATCAAACGGTAAGAGGGTTTATCGAACTTTATTCGGTCAGAAAAAGAGGATTAACTTCCCGGATACTTGGGCTTTCGGAAGTTTATTTCCCGATGTTTGAAGAAATTCTGGATGCTTACGGTTTGCCACTCGAATTAAAATACCTGGCTGTCATCGAATCAGCACTTAACCCAACTGCAGGTTCTCCTGTCGGTGCAAAAGGTCTTTGGCAATTCATGTACAACACCGGTAAAATGTACGGTTTAACCTCAACTTCATACGTCGACGATCGTTATGACGTTTACAAGTCGACAGTTGCTGCGTGTCAGCATCTTCGCGACCTTTACAATATTTACAACGACTGGGCGCTTGTACTTGCCGCCTATAATTCAGGTGCGGGTAATGTTAATAAAGCCATCAGGAGAGCTGGTGGTGTAAAGGATTATTACGCAATCTGGCCTTATTTGCCGCGCGAAACCCGTGGATATGTTCCGGCTTTTGTAGCAGTAACCTATGTTATGAATTTTTCGGCAGAGCACAATCTTTACCCGGTTGACCCGGGAATTCTTTACAACGGCATTGATACCCTGCAGGTTTACGACGTTCTTTCGTTTGACCAGATTTCTGAATTTTTGAATATCCCGGTTGATGATCTGAATTTCCTGAATCCTTCATTTAAACTTGGCGTAATTCCTGCCAGTGCCACCAATAAATACACGCTACGGCTGCCAAGAGAATATGCTGGTTTGTTTGTTTCGAATGAACAGGAGATTTACAACTACAAATCGAAAAAGGGCATCGAAAAAGAAAAGCTTCTGGCTCAGATAAAGCAGGCCAAATCGAGCAGTGTGCATATTGTTAAGAAAGGGGAGACACTTGGAGGCATTGCCAAAAAGTATCATACTTCTGTTAACAACCTTAAAAGCTGGAATAGCATGAAAGGTACAAATTTGCGTATTGGCCAGCGGCTTACTGTTTATGCTGATGGTGCCAAATCCCCGCAAAGCGTTGCAGTTACTCAATCTGATAATAATAACTCCAAAGAACAATCAACCAAAAAGACCACAACCGAAAGTCAATCTACAGCAAAAGCAGAGTATCATGTTGTTAAGAAGGGCGATAACCTTGGCCTGATTGCAAAAAAGTACGCTTGTTCGGTTACTGATCTTAAAACCTGGAATAAACTTAAATCCAATAGTCTCCAGGTTAACCAGCGGCTTTTGGTTAGCGCTCCTGCAAAAGAAGTCAAAAAGGAGAGTGCCGGTACTTCCAACACAAAAAGCACCTCCACGAATACCAAATATGTTTATCATACGGTAAAAGCCGGCGACACATTGTGGGATATTGCCAGGCAATATCAGGGTGTAACTGTAAACGAAATCAAGAAGTTAAATAACCTTTCGAATACCACCACACTTAAACCCGGTCAAAAGCTTAAAGTTGCCATTGTAAGTTGATTTTTTAGTAGTTCCTAATTTCTAATCTCAAAAGCACATGTTTGGAAAATTTAAACACACCCGTTTTAAGGTCTTGACTTTGCTTATTTTAGCGTTTACTTTCTCTGCTTGCGAATTGGGAAATAAAGGATTTAAACCTTCAAGCGGAAGAACCAACGAAATTCTGGTCGTCACCAATGACGATGAACTCTGGAAAGGTGAAGTTGGCGATACGATTAGAGCGCTTTTTGGACAGGAATTGCAGGGCATGCCTCAGGCTGAGGCTGCATTCGAAATGGTTCATATCCCGGCAACAGCATTTTCGCATCTTTACCAGACTCACCATAATATTTTTATTCTGGATATAAGCCCATCCATCGAAAAGCCAATTGTTGAAACAAAAATAGATTTCTGGGCAAAGCCCCAAAGGGTCATCAAAATTACCGTTTCTGATAAAAATTCCTTTTATCAGGAGTTTGCAGCCAACAAGGAAACCTTTGTTCAACTATTTGATCAAAACGAAAACGTCCGTGTTGGCAATACGCATGCCGCTTTTGAAGATGATAAAATCAGGAAGCAACTGGTCAAAAGTTACCAGGTTTCGATGGTATTTCCTGCAGCATATTACATTGCAGCAAATACCAATAATTTTGTCTGGCTGCGTCGGGAAGCTGACAAATACAGTCAGGGCGTTTTTATGTATTTCTATCCTTACACCGACACCGTTGCATTTAATTCAGCGAGGATCATCCACCTTCGCGATTCGATTACCAAAAAATATATCCCGGGCCCCAGCGATGGCTCCTACGTGAAAACCGCCACCCTTATTCCACCTGTAAGAAAAGAGGTGAATTTCAATGACGATTTTGCTGTCGAAATGCGTGGTTTGTGGGAAATGGAAGGCGATTTTATGGGCGGTCCTTTTGTAAGTTACACGTTTTTGGATCCTAAATACAAGCGGATTGTTACCATTGATGGCTATGTCTATTTTCCGGGGCAGGATAAAAAGAATCTCCTGCGACAGGTTGAAGCAATTATTTATTCTTTCCGCATTCCTGAGGCAGAGCCAGCAGGGAATAGTAAAAATTAGCCAAAAACAAAAACTTCCACCATTCTTTTTAAAGAAAAAATGAATTCCATCGGGCCATAACGGTGTCGAAATGGTTTCGCTCTATCTTAGCTTCGAATGAGTTTAAATTACCTTTCTGTTAATTACTTAACAATACTTTTCCTATTTTTGCCATCTCAAAACTGAATTCATACTTTTGAATGAAAAAGCTAATTGCCTTCGTATTTTTATTTGTTGCTGCTCAAGCCGTGTTTGGCCAGTTCGACAGGTATTTTATGGATAAAACCCTGCGTCTCGATTATTTTCACAGTGGGAATAACCTTTCCGATGAGTATTTTTTTGATGAATTGCTTTGTGAGCCTTTCTGGGGCGGTTCAAAAATAAACCTGATCGACACCTTAAAATATGGGGACTATTTTTTTGAAGTTGTTGATCTGAAAGAAAACACCGTGATTTATTCACGTGGATATTCAACGCTTTTTCGGGAGTGGCAAACTACTGCCGAGGCCAAAAATACCAGGAAATCGTTCAGCGAAACAGTAGTTTTTCCTTATCCAAAACTTAACGTCAGGATTGATTTTTATGGCCGGGATAAAAAAGGGCAGCTTCAGAAGCGATTTGAATATCTCGTTGATGTCGGCAGCTATTTTATCAAACCCGAACGCCGCCTTGAGTTTCCGTCTTTTGATGTTCATATTTCGGGTGATCCTTCAAATAAAGTTGATATCATCATCCTTCCGGATGGATACACCAACAGCGATTTGGGGCTCTTTATAAAAGATTGCAACCATTTTGCCGCCCACCTTTTTAGTTTTGAACCCTATGCTCAAAACCGTGATAAGTTTAATATCAGAGGTGTTTTGGCGCCTTCTCTTCAAACTGGCAGCGACATTCCTGCCGACAGCATCTGGGTAAAAACTATTGTAAATACCAGCTTTTACACCTTCGACAGCGAGCGTTACTGTATGAGTTATGATAATAAAAGCATACGCGATTTGGCCGCAAACGCACCCTACGACCAGATTTATATTCTTGTAAACAGCTCCAAATATGGTGGCGGAGCCATTTACAACCATTATTCGGTTTCGGTGAACAGCAACAAGCAGGCTGCAAAGATTTTTATCCATGAACTTGGTCATGGATTTGCCGGTCTTGGTGATGAATACTACAATTCAGAAGTTGCATACAGCGATTTTTATTCAAAAGATGTGGAGCCCTGGGAGCCAAACCTGACGACGCTGGTTGATTTTGGAAGTAAATGGAAGGCTATGCTGGAAAAAAATGTTCCGGTGCCCACGCCGGCTAACGAATTTTATACAAATCAGCTTGGGGTATTTGAGGGTGGGGGCTATGCTGCCAATGATGTTTACCGGCCTTCGGTTGATTGCCTGATGAATACTTTTAACGGAGATCATTTTTGCAAAGTTTGCGACAGATCCATCCGGCAAATGATCGATTTTTATGCAAAGTGACTTTTATATTTAATTCCCATCAAAACCTGACAGCCATCGTTTGCAAGCCTCATTATTAATACTTTTGAGCACTTTTAATAGGATAAGAAAAATCTAAGATAAAATAAATAATCTACAAGAGAGATGATAAAACATTTGTTAGAATTAGTTGAAGTGGCCAAGAGCCTGAATACCAGAAAGCTTGTTTTGGCAGCAGCAGGTGACGAAGATGCTTTGCTGGCAGTAAAAAATGCTACCATTCAGGGTATTATTTCACCAATATTGGTTGGCGATATGCTGACGATCAGAACCATTGCCAAACGTATTAATTTCGACATCAGCGAGCTTGAATGCTACGATATTATCGATAATTTCGAGGCTTCGGTAAAGGCTACGGCACTTATTAGACAAGGAAATGCCGAAATCCTGATGAAAGGTGCCGTTGGTACCGGCGTTTTGATGAAAGCTGTGCTCGACAAAGAAAATGGTCTTCGCAAAGGTGATACCCTGAGCCACGTTGCCGTTTTCGAATCACCTTATTATCACAAATTACTTGGTGTTACCGATGCCGCTGTAAATGTTAATCCTGACCTCGAAACCAAAATTGCAATTATTAAAAATGCGGTTGATGTTTTTCATAAACTCGGAAATCCAAACCCGAAAGTTGCCATAGTTGGTTCTGTTGAGACGGTAAATCCTCGTATGGAAGCCACCATGCATGCCGCGACCATTTCGATGATGAATTACCGCAAACAAATTACCGGTTGCATCATCGACGGGCCTTTGGCAATTGATAACGCTATTTCACGGAAATCGGCCGAACACAAGAGTATTATCAGCGAAGTAGCCGGCGATGCCGACATCATTATGGCACCAAATATCGACGGTGGCAATATTTTGTACAAAACACTTAATTTCCTTGGTGGTGCAGTTTCCGGTGCAGTTATTATGGGAGCAAAAGCCCCTGTGGTACTCACTTCGAGAGCCGACAGCGACAAGAGTAAATTCCTCTCGATTGCTTTGGCAGCAAACATCGGGTAGTTTTATTATTTAGAAATCAGCCTTAACACAATTGAATGGAAGGTATTGGAATATTAGCGATTAATCCGGGTTCAACATCTACAAAAATTGGCGTTTTTGTGGACTTGAACCCGATTTTCCTTAAAAACATTCAGCACGATCCTGCAGAATTGTCGAGGTTTGAAAAAATCACGGACCAGTTTCAATACCGGAAAGACATTATTGCCCATGAATTAAACGAAGATGCAGTTCCCGAAAGCGTTGTAAAAGCCATCGTCGGACGTGGAGGACTTTTAAAACCCATCGAATCGGGGGTTTTTGAAGTTAATGAGCGCATGAAGGAGGATTTGCGAAACAGCCCCATGGGCGAACATGCCTCCAATCTCGGTGGTCTTATTGCTGATGCTTTTGCTCAACAACTGGATGGCGTTAAAGCCTACATCGCCAACCCTGTTGTGGTTGATGAACTTGATGATATTGCAAGAATATCGGGCCATCCAAAATTTTCAAGGGTTTCAATTTTTCATGCCCTCAACCAAAAAGCCGTTGCTCGCTCACATGCCAAATTTGTGATGCGAAATTATGAAGATATGAATATTATCGTGGCGCACCTCGGTGGCGGAATCACGGTAGGCGCGCATCGCAAAGGCCGTGTGGTTGATGTTAACAATGGTCTGGATGGAGAAGGGCCTTTTTCGCCGGAACGTTCAGGAACCTTGCCCATGGGCGACCTGGTGAGAATGTGTTTTAGCGGAAAATACAGCCAGAAAGAAATCATGAAAATGATTAAGGGTGAAGGTGGCCTGGTGGGTTATCTTGGCACCAACAGCGCTTACGATGTGGAGCAGATGGTGGTTAAAGGCGATGCCCATGCACGGCTCATTTACGAAGCCATGGCTTACCAGGTAGCCAAAGAAATCGGCGCCATGAGTACAGTTCTCAAAGGTGATGTGGATGTAATCCTGATTACCGGAGGCGTGGCACATTCGAAATGGTTTGTAAACCAGATAATCGAGCGGGTTCATAAAATTGCGCCGGTGCATGTTTATCCCGGCGAAGATGAAATGAAAGCTTTGGCTATGAATGGAATGAGAGTTTTACGCGGCGAAACTGTAGCCAAAATCTATTCCTGAAAAATTCGCGGCATATTAAAAAGTATATTTTACATTTGTCGGAATCCTTACAATTACCCTTGTTCCTGATATTTCAGCGTTTTCTGTCAGATCCTTCATCGTGTAGGTGATTTTTGATTGATTGAAACTATTCAGGATACTAAAAAATTCGTCAATAATTTTTACCGATTTAAACGCTTTTTCCTTATTCAGAAATTTCGATTTTTGGATGCCCCCGCCATTATCAGTAATCGAAAATATAATCCAGTTATTTTCCATATTGATAAGAATTTCGAGAAGCCCATTCTCCGACCGATGCATAAGCCCGTTGTTTATTGCGGATTCAGCAAAAGCCTGCAATGCCATACGCGGAACTTCAATAAAATCTTCAACCTCGTCATCAACGGTGATTTGATACTCAAATTTTTCTTTAAATCTTAACTTCTCAATTTCAAGATACTTCACCGTAAAATCGATTTCATCGGCAAGTGAGCGCGACATAACATCAGAATACAGCATGGTCATGCGGATGAGTTGCGAAAATTTTGAAAAATATGAATAAGCAAGCTGCTTGTCATCCTTAATAAAAGTAGCAGCAATGGCATTAATCGCATTAAAGGTAAAATGAGGATCCATCTGGTTGCGGATGGCCTTTAAACGCAGCTCGGCAAGGTTTTTGGCAAGTTTGTACTTATTTTCGATGTACTTGTTTTGATAATGAAGTATAATCCAGATCATTAATCCGTAAAGCCAATAAATGAGGCCATAAAGCAGCCATTTTAGGAGGTAAAGCGGGTTTTGCTGATAATCCAATTCATGGATAACCTGATCGGTTTGAACTACCAGATGTTTTTCGTGCTGTGATAATTCCCTCACCGAAATTTGCCGCAACTTCTGAACGATTGGAAGTTCGAAACTAGCCAGGTGTTTAAAATCATCAGATAAAACAGAAATCTTCCCGAATTCGTCGAGCAAAATCAGCTCATTTAAACCATCGTTATCCAGATTAATCTGCAAAGGATTCGACTTATTGGTTTTCGTCCCGAATAGGAGTTTGGTGGATTTAAGATTTTCATCCATCCAAAAAATACCTTTGCGAAAATCAGCTAGTAAATAACCCGGGCGATCTTTATCATTGTACGGTTGAAGGCCGTAAGGATTAATGCCTTCAAAACCGGGATTTAAAGGTTCAGGCTTTTGGGTAACCTGATTAAAATTGAAATAGGTATAATTTTCAGCCGAATTTCGGTTGTAACACTCAAGGATTATATTTCCGGGAACAGTTGTTTTTTCGGGAATAATTACTGTGACACTTCCGCTGCCTGAGCTGACTTTGATGGGCTCAAAGAGATAATTGAGTTTATGGTCCAGCACACAAAACCAAAGGCAGTCGTCCGGAAAAGGAATGTTATCCGACAATCTGATATTATTTTGAGAACAAGTGGAAACTAAAATTTCATCGAAGCCATCCTGGTTAATATCTTTAAAATCGAAATGGGTTTTTTTGAAACCGCTGTTTGGAGATTTCGACAATGAATTTTTCTGAATATTCCAGGCATAAATCTTACGCGGGTATTTCGAAAAGCCCGCGTTAATGCTAAAAATCACCTCCTCAGTCCCATCTTTATCAAGATCATGGCCGGTTAGTTTGTCGCTGATAAAATCAACTTTGTTGTTGATGTTCCAGATCGTATCAACAAAAACATCTTTTATCAGCAGCGATTTATCGTTAAATGGCTGAAAAGCACCGATAAAAACCGAGTCGTTCCGGGCATAAACAGTAAAGATTTCGGTGAGGCTGTCGTGGTTGTAATCGTAAAAAAAAGTATGGCAAAAACCCGGGTTGTACTCCCCGTTAAAATTCCATTGGTCGAGGAGAATATCATTTTTGGTTTTAACCTTTATTGCGTTTATCGCAGGAAAATCCTGAAAGTTTATTATTTCCTCGCTAATGCCGTCCGAATTAAGGTCCTGATAAAATAGTCTGCTAAAACTTTTATGTTTATCGGCTAACGTTTTGGATACGAGTTTGAGTTTGTATTTATGAAAATCGACAGGCAAAAGCAGAATTGTGATCAGCGCAAAAGGAATCGCTATCATGAAAGGACTGATAAGTAGCTTGTAAATCCGGTTAAATTTTGGTTTTTTCAAAAGACTTTTACTGATTAAATTGAGAAAAAAGTTGGGCTAATTGCGGGGCCCAACTTTTGTAATTTCTTTCCGGGATTTAATTCTCGGATTTGAATTTCCTGAAGGCAGTGATCAGCTCAGGAAGTATTTTTTGTGCGTCGCCAATAATTCCATAATCGGCTGCCGAAAATATGGGAGCTTCTTTGTCCGAATTAATGGCTACAATTACCTTGGATGAACTTACCCCAGCCAGATGCTGGATAGCGCCCGAAATCCCGCAGGCAATATAAAGATTTGGTGCGATAATTTTACCGGTTTGCCCAACATGTTCTGAGTGAGGCCGCCAGCCTTCGTCGGAAACCGGCCTTGAACAAGCCGTGGCTGCGCCAAGTATTCCGGCCAGTTCTTCGAGAGGTTTCCAGTTTTCGGGGCTTTTCATGCCACGGCCTCCCGAAACGATAACTTCGGCATCGGTGAGAATAATTTTTCCTGTACTTTTCTCAACGCTGGTTACTTTAGTTTTGAAGGCGGAATCATCAACCTTTGCGTCAAAAGCTTCGATTGCTGCATTTTGTAAATGCTCCTTAACTCCAAAAGAGTTTTGGGCTATACTGAGAATTTTTATCGCTGAATTGAATACGACATCGGCGAAAGCCTTTCCATGAAAAACCTTTTTGGGTACTGTAAAAGGGCTAAGTTTTTTTGGTAAGCCCGAAACAGCAAACACCAGGCCTGCCTTTAATTTTACCGAAACCCTCGGAGCTACTGCCTTCGCAATATTCGACCCCGACATGATCACCACATTTGCACCTTCCTTTTCGACAGCCTGAGCAATTGCCGTTGCAAAAGCCGAGTTGTCGAGGTTAGCGAAGCGGGCATCGTTAAAATGAAGCACTTTTGAAGCTCCGTAGTTTCCCAAAGTTTTCAAATCGTCATCAGCAACATTGCCCATTGATAAGGCGATGGCTGTTGTTCCCATTTGCCGGGCAATTTCGGCGCCGTATGAAACCGTCTCGAAGGTGCTTTTCTTAAACTTCCCGTCGAAATTTTCTGTATATATTAATACGCTCATTTTCTGTAGATTTGATGTTTAACGATTAAATGATTTTTGCTTCTTTGTGGAGGAGATCAACCAGTTCGGCAACATTTGCGGGATCCACCATTTTGCAGGCAGCTTTGGGTTGCGGTGGTTCAAAGGCAACAAACCCGGTTAATGCATCAGCCATGATTGCTTCGACAACTTTTAAAGGTTTCTGGCGGGCCATCATGATACCGCGCATCGATGGAATCCGTGGTTCTTTTGCGATGCCTTTTTGAACGACTGCCACGAATGGCAACTGTGGCTCAACAACTTCGTACCCACCCGGAATTTCGCGGTTTACTTTAACAACATCACCGGTTAGTTCAAAACTCGAAACCGATGAAACTGAAGGTAGGTCCATAAATTCGGCTAACATCCCGCCAAAAGCAGAGCCGTTATAATCGGACGACTCGATGCCGCAGAGGATTATGTCGTATGCTTCAGTTTTTACTGCTTCGGCAACCTGAAATGCTGCAAAATAAGCATCTTTGGGTTCGGTATTTATTCTGATTGCATCGTCGGCACCAATGGCCAGCGCTTTGCGGATGGTAGGCTCGGCACCCTGACTTCCAACAGAAATTACCGAGATTTTGGTAATTTTTCCGGCAGAGGCTTCTTTAAGTTCGAGGGCACGGGTTAGTGCCAGTTCATCCCAGGGATTGATGATCCACTGAACTCCGGCAAGATCGATGGCGGTTTTTTCGCCGTTAAGTTTGATCTTGGTGGTCGTATCAGGAACATTGCTAATACAAACTAATATCTTCATTGTTTAAAATTTGAATTCGTTATTTTAATATTGATGAAAGTACAAAAGTAAAATATTTTCGATAGTTTATAAATGCGTTAAAGGTTTCACCATTTTAAAAGGTGAAACCTTTTTTACAGTAAAGATGATTTTTCGTATTTTAGCAAAAGCTTTCATCAGCAAATTTCTGGTTGACAATTAAAATCTGCAATCCAATGAAAAAGTACATCGCTGTTTTATTCGCATTTTGTGGCATTTTTTCAAATCTTTCTGGTCAATTGAAAATCCAGCCCGAAAGTGCCGTCACCACCGGCATCCTGTACGATCTGGTAGTTCCTTTTTCGGGTATAGCGCGATTCGATGGATCGGAACAAACGCCTCCCAACACCCTCAAAAACTGGAGCCAGGTGTATTTTGAACTGACCAAAGCTGCCTTAAAACCAATGGAAACACCTGCAATTTCAGAAATCAAAAATCAGGTAAAAGTTTTTGCAAACCAGGGCGTAGTCCCAATTGGAGCGCTTCTTTATCATTATAATTTTCTCAACGAAAACCTCGAAAAGTATGCTGATGGTGCTGGAAACCTGAACTTCGAAAACAAAAATATTCCTGAAAAACTGGTTTTTACTTCCTGCGCTTTGCGCGATAAAACCTACAATGGACAACACCTAACTTTTACACTGTCTGACGAATTTATTTTTTCAAATTTTGAAGTCCTGCCACAGCAATGGTTCATCAATTTTGATGATGGAAATGCCTGGCAGCAAATCATTCCCGGAAAAACGCTGGAGGTTTCATATGTTTCAACGGGAACGAAAACCATCAAACTAAAGGCAGTTTTTAAAGACGGCCACGAATTATTCAGTAGCTCCAGCTTCAATGTCATCGAACTGGTTACACCAAATCCAACCACAACCTGGGCCGTTCAGGGAGAAATTCCTTACCAGGGTGTAACAACTTCTGGCGAGGCTTTTATTTACCTTGCCGAAGGCCGTTCAAAAGTTGTTAAACCCATCGTGGTAAGCGAAGGAATTGATTTTGATGATGCCTTGGGCTGGGAAGAAATCTACAACTTACTTAACCAGGAAAACCTGCTCGAAAACCTCAGAGCCGAAGGATTTGATGCGGTAATACTGAATTTTGCCCAGCCACTCAATTACATGCAGCAAAATGCCTTTCTGTACATTAAATTGCTGCAAATGGTCAACGATTCCATCGGCTATGAACGAAAAATCGTTACCATCGGGCCAAGCATGGGGCAGTTGGTTATCAGATACGCGCTTACCTATATGGAAAACAATAACATGGACCACAATTCTTCGCTGTTTATTGCGATGGACGGGCCAAACCAGGGCGCTAACATTCCGCTTGGGTTACAATACCTGGTTTATTTTTATAAAGATTATGATGCAAACATCGGAATGATGCTTGATGCGCTGAACCAACCATCGCCAAAGCAAATGCTGTCGTATATTTATACCGACCCACCTTCGGCATCTGCCGGACATGACCCTCTTTATGATTCCTTCCGGCAGGAACTTCTTAGCATCGGAAATTATCCGGATCAACTGAGAAAAATTGCAGTCAGCGATGGGAGTATCGAAGGAATCGGGCTACCCTTTAATGCCGGCGATCAGGTTATCAGCTACAATTATTCATTGCTTTTTACCACACTTAAAGGCAATGTTTGGTCGGTTAAAAACAATGCTTCCGGTCAGATTCTGCAGGGACAAATCAAAATTCCGCTGATTATGAATAAATCGTTAAATGTCACGGTATTTTCGTCAAAACCTTACGATAACGCGCCTGGTGGCTACCGGACAACTTTTGCGCAAATCGATTCGATAGACCCTCCGCTTGGTGATATTATTGCACTTCACGACAACCATTGTTTTGTATCAACCGTGAGTGCGTTTGATCTGAACGTTACCGATTTGTTTTACAACATTGCAGCCGATCCGGATATTATGGAAAAAACGCCTTATGATACCATTTACTGGGCATCGCAAAACGAAGAGCACGTTCATCTTACACCCTATCTGGCCGGCGTTATTTATGATGAAATTATGAATGCACAAAAAGAGACACAACAATTTACTTTGCAGCCCGGCTGGAACGAAATTTCATCGTTTCTCCAACCAACAGTTCAGGAAATCCCGGGATTGATTTCCCCGATTGAAACCGATTTCGTTATCCTCCAACACTTCGACGAAATTTACTGGCCTGCCGGAAATGTAAACACGACCGAAGACTGGGATTTGAAAAAGGGCTATGTCATAAAAGTAAACGACCAAACCAACTTATCCTTTCAGGGTATCGTTCCCGACATCAGAACTGTGCCGATTACTGCGGGATGGAATCTTATTTCGGTTTTATCTAAAAAATCCAAAAATATCCAGGATTTATTTGGCGAAAATCTGGGTAAGATCGAAATTATCAAAAACGCAATTTGCACCCAGGTTTACTGGCCGTCGGCAGGAGTGACGAATTTAAAAGCTCTCGAGTCAGGAAAGGCTTATTATATCAAGGCTACCGAAGATTTTTCAATTACTTTTTAGTGAAGGATTGCTCAGTTTCGGAATTTCTTTCGCTGACTGTTAAAAACCAAGAAGGCCATTTCGTTAGCTGTAAAAGCATCAGAAATGGCCTTTGTAAACCCCGGCTCAAATTATTATTTTAGCCTGTGTTGCAGTTGCAGTTTGCTCAGAAAATCAGAAAGTTCGACAGCCTTTTGAGTTCCTATCAGAATGTTCTTTCCGGATTTTAACTGTAATTGCAAGCCTTTATCTCCGGCAACATTGTAGGCCTTTCCTTTTTTGCCAAATTTTATACCCCAGCCTCCATAATCTCTTATTGGCTTGTAAGTTATCACTTCAAAATTTTCGATTTTGTCCCAACTTATCTGTTGGAATTTAAAATGAAACGGAAAAAATCTGAAAGCTATTCTTCGCTTGTCAATTTCTATGGTCAGTTTTGCAAAGCCAAACAATAAAAAAACCGACAAAAACAGGAATACTACCAATGCAAAAGCCACAGTCAAGCCATTGTCGCTCATCGGGTTATTCCCAAATTGCCGGCCTTGAATGATCTGGCGATAAAATCCTAAACCGAATATCCCAATCACAACCAAAGCTGAAACGGTCAAACCAATCCAGATTGCGGGTTCCTTAAATTTTTGATTTTCTCTATAGTTCATCATCTGGTTTATTTTCTGTTTCCGGGTTTTGTTCTTTGAACCTACTTCGTCCTGCTTTTTTTAAAGCCTGGTCTAAAATCCACTCGATCTGTCCATTTGCACTCCTGAATTCATCAGCAGCCCATTTTTCGAGGCGCTCGTAAACATCCGGATCAAGCCGAAGTACAAATGTTTTTTTGGTGGCCATTGGTTTTATTGGTGTAAAGTTCCAGTATTAACAACCGGGCTGGCATCTTTATCCGAGCAAAGCACAACCATGAGGTTGCTTACCATGGCTGCTTTCTTTTCGTCGTCCATGTCGATAATTTTCTTTTTGGCCAGTTGATCAAGGGCCATTTCGACCATACTAACAGCGCCTTCGACAATTTTAAAACGGGCTGCAACGATTGCGGTAGCCTGCTGACGACGCAACATGGCACCTGCAATTTCGCTGGCATAAGCCAGGTAACTGATCCGAGCTTCATGAACCAGGATTCCTGCAATGGCAAGCCTTTCCGAAAGTTCATCCTCCAGTTTCTGGTTGACTTCTTCACCACCGCCACGTAAAGTAATTTCGGCACCTTCGTCATCAAAATTATCGTAAGGGTAATGGCCTGCAAGTTTTCTGATGGCTGATTCGCTTTGAATATCTACAAAATGGCCATAATCGTCCACCTCGAAAGCGGCTTTAAAAGTATCCTCAACCTTCCAAACCAAAACAATCCCAATCATGATCGGGTTGCCAAGCTTGTCGTTTACCTTAATCGGCTCACTGTTGAGATTGCGGGCACGAAGCGAAATTCGTTTCCTCGTAAAAAAAGGATTCAGCCAGAAAAAACCATTGGTTTTAACAGTTCCTTTGTAGGCGCCAAAAAGCATCAGCACCGAAGATTCGTTGGGATTTACCACCGAAAAACCAGTGGCCAGAAATACTCCAACAACAATAAAGGCAATCAGCCAAAGCATCTGGGTGGCGATTATTCCCAGCACCGGTCCAATTATCAGTATCAGCACAATTATCAGCATGATGTAACCTGACATTGGTTTGTAATTTGTTTCGTTTTTCATGTTTTTTAAAATTAGATTAGTTTCATTTTAATATCAATTTGATATTGCAAATGTAAATCAGAAAAATCCATTTGTCAAGCAAAATTCAAAAAATATTTTCACCACATCATAACTAATTGATTATCATTATAAACTATATGAAGGCCAAAATTGTCTTTCATCAAAAAAGCATAAATTTGCCGAAATTTCAAATTCTAAATGAAGAAATACAAACACATTTTCTTTGACCTCGACCGCACTTTGTGGGATTTTGATAAAAATGCCCATGAAGCCTTCCAAGATATTTACGAAAAATACCATCTTTCCGAAAAAGGAGTAAGTAGTTTTGAGGCTTTTACCGAAAGCTACTTACGCCACAATACAGAACTCTGGGCACTTTATGTGGAAGGGAAAATCGAAAAAAGTTACCTCACTTCACGCAGGTTTGAAGTTACATTGCTCGATTTTGGGATTGATGACCCGGAATTAGCCAAACAAATCGGCATCGACTACATCACCATCAGCCCGAAAAAAACCAATCTTTTCCCCAATTCCATCGAAACACTCGAATATCTGTTTAAAAGATACCCGCTGCATATCATCACCAATGGCTTTGAGGAAGTTCAGTTTCATAAATTGCGCAATTCTGGCCTTGATAAATACTTCGATAAAGTGATCACTTCTGAAGCTGCCGGATGTAAAAAACCCGATGACTGTATTTTTAAATATGCTCTCGAAACAGCCAACGCACTGCCGCAGGAAAGCCTGATGATTGGCGATGATATTGAGGTTGATATTTTGGGCGCACAAAATAACGGGATGGATACTGTTTTTTTTAACCCCAACAAAATTGCCCACAATGGAGGCATCCAATCAGAAATATTTGATTTGATCGAATTAAAAAACCTGATTTAAGTATTTTGAAAACCCACCAAAAATTATGAATAGAAGCACTTTACTCCTGTTAATGGCAATTGTATTCGCTTTTGCCTGTCATCGTAAGCCAGAGGAAAAATACAAACCGGAATATTCGATGATTGAACAGTCGAAAATCATCGGTGATACTGCCTATTTTTCGATCGACCTGCAATATCCGTTGTTCAACTCAACCGACAATTCAAAAAACACAGGTCTGGATTTGCTCAATAAGAGGATGGAAGCATTCCTGGATACTGCCTCAAATTATTACTGGGGAACGGATGCAGATGGCGCGCGGAAAGTGATTGACGAAACTGGTGCACACGGTAAGTATGAATTGCTGAACCGCTATGAGGCTTTAAGTAAAGATGTAAATCTGATAAGCGTGAAATTCGAAACCTACAGTTATGCGCTTGGGGCACATGGTTTTACAGCAATAACAACTTTTAATTTTGATGTAAAGAACGGTAAATTTCTAAAACTTGCCGATTTTGTAAGCATCAACACTGCTGAAGAACAAAATGCTTTAAATGCCCTGCTGGTAAAATATCTCGAAAATCCTCAGCAATGTTTCGACAAAGCGCCATCGGCTGGAAAGGAATTTGAGAATTTTGGGGTGACCATGGAAAACATGATTTTTTATTTTGAGGCTTACGAGTTGGGCGCTTATTATTGTGGCGCCGCAGCCATTAAAATTCCAATAAAGGTTTTGAAAGAATCCGGAATCTGGAAATGGCAGGAAAACACCCAAGAAGCTAAAATTGGTTAAAATCTTCCGATTACCGTAACATTACCGGTAACTTTCTGATTTTTAATAACTTCAATTTTTGTTCCTAATGGAAGGAATAAATCAACACGTGAACCAAATTTTATAAATCCAAGTTCTTCACCTTGATTAACTGCTGTATTCGGCCTCGCATAGCAAACGATCCGTTGAGCCACAGCTCCGGCAATCTGACGGATTAAAATGGATTGATTTTGCGGCCTGGCCACTACAACAGTTGTACGTTCGTTTAAGTCGGAGGATTTTGGATGCCAGGCTACCAGGAACTTGCCAGGGTGATATTTGACAAACTTAACCGTTCCTTGTACAGGAAACCAGTTTTTATGGACATTCAAAGGCGACATAAAAACAGAAACCTGTAACCGCCGGTCTTTAAAGTATTCATTTTCAACAACCTCTTCGATAACCACAATTTTACCATCAGCCGGAGATAATATTACATTTTCGTTATGGAGTACAGGGCGTTTTGGATTGCGGAAAAATCGCAAAATGAATAGAAAAAAAATGAATACTGTAATGTACATTAAAAAGTGAAAAATAGTCTGTTGAGGTAAAAACCAATCAACGAGTGCAAGAGTGATTGTAAGAACTACAAAAACAACCAAAATAATTTTATACCCTTCCTTATGAATCCGCATCAATTTATCAGAATTAAATAAACAAATACTGCCGGAGCAGCCAGAAAAACCGCATCAAATCTGTCGAGAAGGCCGCCATGACCTGGTAAAAAGCTGCCAGAGTCTTTAATATTTAAACTTCTTTTGAACAACGACTCGACTAAGTCGCCAAAAGTACCAAAAATCATTATTATCGCAGCAATTATCAGCCAATTAATCAAATCCAATTCTTTAAAGAAAAACGAAATCCCCCATGCGGTTAACAATCCAAACACAAAACCACCAATGGAGCCTTCCCATGATTTCTTTGGTGAAATGCGCTCAAATAACCGGTGTTTGCCAATGCAGCTCCCAACAAGATACGCCAATGAGTCGTTAACCCATAAAATAAGGAAAAACCCAATCAATACTTCATAATTCCCATTTGAGAAATCGAAATGTGGTGTGTAAAAGAAATTCAGCATCGAAAAAGGCAAGGCAATGTATAAAACTCCGGCAAGAGTCATCGAAATATTCAGGAATGGGTTTGATTTATTGCGGTACATTTCGGCAATAAAAACAAATCCTGCTAGCAGGAAAATGATGGCTAACAGATTTGCACTTACCAGTCCGAGTGATGATAAAGAGGATAAGATAAACAGCATTGATCCTGTGAAAATCCCCAGTTTCGTTTGGATTTTGATGGATAGTCCTGAATCAGCGAGCTTATAAAACTCCAACATGGTAAAAATTGTAACTACCAGGAAGAGAAGCGAAAACAGATAATGACTGATGAGAATAGAACCAATTATCGAAATTGCAAAGACGATCCCGGTAATTGTTCTAACAATAAAATTATTCACCTTTGTGGAATTCGTAAATGAGGTTTTTAGCCATTTCAAAATTTTCGGTTTCAACATAAAGCTCAACTTCGCCCAATAAAAACTCAGAGTCTGATTGGTTCAAAATCACGCTTTCGATTCCGCTTTGATCCAGAATTCCTTTCACTAATTCGACCTGGTATAACTGACCGGCAGAATAAACCTTTAACCAATTGTCTTCCATAGCTTTAAATTTAGATAATTATTAAAATCAAACCATTTAATTACTTTCTACCAAAAGTACATAAATTTCCTTAGGTCCATGCGCACCCATTACCAATGTTTTTTCGATGTCAGCAGTCCGGCTTGGGCCGGTAATTACCGTAATCATCGAAGGAATTACATTTTGATATTTGATTTTTAGTTGGGCAAAGGCATCTTTTAAATCGGGCACAAGCTGAGTTGTGTAGGCCACGACAACATGAATTTCAGGAAAAACATTGAGCCTTCTGCCGGATAGCTGACGCGAAGAAATCATAATGCTGCCTAATCTGGAGACCAGGAATTCGCAAAGGGTAATTCCTACTTTTACATTTTGAAATTCGGTGGCAGTTTCATTGAGGACAATACCATGCTCATCCAGAAGCATTCTCAGCCGCTCTTCGATGCAAAATACCTCTTCCAGCTTATTCTGATCGATGAGATATTTCAGCTTTTCGGCCATATCAGCTTCATTTTCACAATAGATGAACTTGCCGGCGACTTTGGTAAATTCCTGCGCAAAGGTCACATCAAGGCTTTCGCGTAAAGGCAAAAATACTGATGACTCAAAATCTACATTTGGAAAAGGGATCGAGGTTTTCTCGATCAAAGCATTTCGGATGCTTTTGAAAATCTTTTCACGTGTTGTAGTTTCGTCCATCAGTATTTTTCTGTTCATTAAACAAAAATACTAAACTTTTCCTGCGGCGTCCTTTTTATTATTGGTTTTGGTTTCACTTTTAGAAGCGATGAGACCAGCATTGCCTGCTTCTGCTTCCTGTTGTGCAACTTCATCCCTGACCTTTTGTATCCGTTTTTTCATTTTATCTTTATCGCGTTCGTCTTCAAGCGCATTTTCGATATCTCGTTTAAAGGTGCGTTTTCCAAAAATTAATTCGAGATCCTCACGGAAAATTACTTCCCTTTCTAAAAGCAAATTCGCAAGTTTATCAACTTTTTCTTTGTTATCTTTTAGAATTTGTAAAGCTCTGTCGTAGGCCTGTTCAATCATCAAGTGAACCTCCTGATCGATGGTTTCGGCAGTTCTTTCGCTGTACGGTTTGGTTAAAGCATATTCCTGCTGACCACTTGAATCGTAATAGCTAATGTTCCCGACCTTTTTATTCAAACCGTAATACATAACCATGGCATAAGCTTGTTTGGTCACTCTTTCGAGGTCGTTTAAAGCTCCGGTAGAAATTTTTCCGAAGTTAATTTCTTCAGAAGCGCGGCCACCCAAAGTTGACGTCATTTCGTCATTCATTTGTTCGGTAGTAGTGATCTGGCGTTCTTCAGGAAGATACCATGCAGCGCCCAGAGCCTTGCCACGGGGAACGATGGTGACTTTTACCAATGGAGAAGCATACTCAAGTAACCAGCTTACGGCAGCATGGCCAGCTTCATGATAGGCAATTGTTTTCTTTTCGTCCTGTGAAATGATTTTATTCCGCTTTTCAAGGCCACCAACGATTCGGTCGATCGCATCCATAAAATCCTGCTTATCAACGATTGATTTGCCTTTTCGTGCACCGATAAGCGCGGATTCGTTACAAACGTTTGCAATATCAGCACCTGAAAAACCGGGAGTTTGTTTAGCAAGAAAATCAACTTCAACCGAATCGTCAAATTTGATAGGTTTAAGATGGACGAGGAAAATTGCTTTTCGTTCTTCAAGATCGGGCAACTCAACATGAATCTGACGGTCGAAACGTCCTGCACGCAAAAGCGCACGGTCGAGAATATCGGCACGATTGGTTGCGGCAAGAATAATTACGCCTGCATTTGTTCCAAAGCCGTCCATCTCGGTGAGGAGCTGGTTGAGGGTATTTTCGCGTTCGTCATTTGCACCTGTCATCGCATTTTTACCTCTTGCACGACCGATGGCATCGATCTCATCGATAAAAATGATGCAGGGAGCTTTATCCTTAGCCTGCCTGAATAAATCACGAACCCTGGATGCGCCAACTCCAACAAACATTTCGACAAAGTCGGAACCTGATATCGAGAAAAAAGGAACGTTTGCTTCGCCGGCAACAGATTTCGCCAACAAGGTTTTTCCTGTCCCCGGAGGGCCTACCAACAATGCGCCTTTGGGGATTTTGCCACCAAGATCGGTATATTTGCTGGGATTCTTTAAAAAATCAACAATCTCCATGACCTCAATCTTCGCTTCTTCAAGGCCGGCAACATCTTTAAAAGTAATTTTAACATTGGTGTCTTTATCAAAAAGTGTAGCTTTTGATTTCCCGATATTAAAAATCTGGCCGCCACCGGCACCACCACGGCTCATCATGCGCATGATAAAAAACCAAACGCCGACAAGGAAAAGCAATGGAATAATATAACTAAGAATGTCTCCACCCCAGTTTTTCCGCATTTCATTTTGTATGTAAA
Source organism: uncultured Bacteroidota bacterium (assembly GCA_903944895.1). Taxonomy (GTDB): domain Bacteria; phylum Bacteroidota; class Bacteroidia; order Bacteroidales; family 4484-276; genus CAJATL01. The sequence goes on along the minus strand of CAJATL010000061.1, from coordinate 25,089 downwards.
CAGGCTCGGCAAGGTCTTTTTGAACTTCCTCTACATTTTTCTCGAACGATTCAACGGCTCCGATGGTAAGCACATATTGAGGAGATTTTCCAAATAATTCAGGTTTTGAATCCTTTAAAATATCCTTGTAACGCTCCTTTGTCAGACTGTCGGGTTTGATGTAAATTTCGGCAATTTCACGATTAACCAAAACAATTTTTAACACATCTTCGTCGGAAAGCATGCTTTTTAATTCGCCCCAGTTGGTTTCCTTAACAGTACCTTCGTTGTTGAAAAAAAATATGGCAATAAATACAAATGCAATGATAGAATAAACCCAATAAAAATTGAATTTTCCTTTGTCACCACCCGTTTTTTTGGGATTCATAAAATTACGGAAGGGGTCGTTTTTCGGTTCGCCCTCAGGCTTGCTTTTATCTTCTTTGTTTTCTGTCATTTTATCAAAACTAAAATCATGTTTATTCTTCAATTCTTCTCACCTTTGAATCTGCCCAAAGCCCTTCAAGGTTGTAAAAACGCCGGGTTTGATCGTTAAATACATGAACTACAACGTCAACATAATCCAGTAAAATCCATTCGGCATTCAGATACCCTTCTTTGTGCCAGGCATTTTGCCCGGTGGCTTTTTTTACAAATTCTTCAACTGCATCGGCAATTGCACTAATATGTGTGTTTGAAGTGCCGTGGCAGATTATAAAATGCTCACAAACAGCATTTTTAATACTCTTTAAATCCAGGTCAACAATATTTAAAGCTTTCTTTTCCTGCATTCCTGCTATCACAATGTCAACCAATTTGGTTGATTCCAATGTCTCTTTTTGCTCAATCATTTATTTAATTTAATATTTCAGGCAAAAGTAAGTAATTTTGAAAAGCTAAAATGAAGGTCAATGACGTACTTTACAAAACTTTGCCAAATTAAGGCATGCCCGTGATCAAAAACAATGCCTCAAAAACCTTGATGATAATTTTATAATGCAGATTATTGATATAAACACATCATTAAAAAGTATGTTCACATGAAAATTGATTCAAAAAACAGAAAGATTCACAGTTTTAAGTCGCTTTCTTCGACAAACGACTTAGCCCGGGAGATGCTTGCCAAGGGCAAACCAACCGAAGGAACCATGATTATTACTGCCGCTCAGACTCATGGAAAAGGGACAGGCTTGAACACCTGGGAAAGTGAACCCGGAAAAAATCTTTTAGCCAGCATCATTTTGTATCCTGACTTTTTGCCAGCCGACAAACAGTTTTTATTGAATAAATGTGTTTCGCTGGCAGTACTAAAATGCATCAAACATTTTTTGCCTGATGAAAATATTTCGATAAAATGGCCTAATGATCTTTATGCCGGCACAAAAAAAATCGGTGGCATCCTGTTACAAAATACCATTTCAGGCCATCATTTTCAAAATTGCATTGTAGGAATCGGGTTGAATATTAATCAGGAAAAATTTAGTGAAAGCCTCCCAAATCCTTGTTCTATAAAACAAATCACCGGCATGGAGGTACCTTTAAAGAAGGTAATCGAAACGCTGGATGATTTTGTTCATGAAGAATATTCAAACCTGGCAAAAGGTTACATTGATGAAATGAATGCTGAATATCTGCAAAACCTGCTGAATTATCAGAAGGCAGCAAAGTACAAGGCCGATGATGAAAGGTTTGAAGGAGTTATTTGTGGTATTTCAGAATTTGGTAAATTACAGGTAACAGTTGGAGATAAAACAAGCGCATTCGATTTTAAAGAAATAGTATTTTTATTTGATTAATGATTTGTCAGGTATGAAAATTTATGAATTGGCCCGGATAATTGAAGAGCTTGCACCACTTGCGCTCCAGGAAACATACGATAATGCAGGTTTGATTATAGGTTCTCCCGATTGGCAAATTTCAGGGGCACTCATCACCCTGGATGTAACCGAAGCTGTGATTGAGGAAGCCGTAAAAACCAAAAGCAATCTCATCATTGCCCATCATCCATTGATTTTTAAAGGCCTCAAAAAGTTAACCGGTAAACACCCGGTCGAAAGGATGGTTGCAAATTGTATAAAAAACGACATCGCTATTTATGCTGCTCACACCAACCTCGACAATATTTTTACCGGCGTCAATGCGATGATTTGCCAAAAAATCGGACTAATCAATCGTCAGATACTTGCTGCGAAATCATCAATGTTAAAAAAAATCGTCACATTTTGTCCGGTTCATTTGGCCGGGAAAGTCCGTAACGCCATGTTTGATGCCGGTGCCGGTCATATCGGCCAATACGACAGTTGCAGTTTTAACCTTTCAGGCCAGGGAACTTTCAGGGCGCTCGAAGGAGCGGATCCTTTTGTTGGTGAAATCGATAAATTGCATGTCGAAAATGAAACCAGAATCGAAATAATTTATCCGCTTTACAAAGAATCTCAGATTATCAGCGCGATGCTTGAAACCCATCCTTACGAAGAAGTGGCGTATGATATTTATCCGCTCTCAAACGAAATGAAAAATATTGGAGCCGGAATGACCGGTGAACTGGAAATCCCTGAAAATGCCATTGATTTTCTGAAAAGGATAAAAAATATTTTTGGTGCCGGATGCGTAAAACACACGGCTATCCTTAATGAAAAGGTTCAGAAAATCGCTGTTTGTGGCGGTAGCGGCAGTTTCCTGATCAATGATGCGATCAGAGTCGGGGCTGATGTTTTTATTACCGGCGACATCAAATATCACGAGTTTTTTGATGCCGATCAAAAAATGATCATTGCGGATATTGGCCATTATGAGAGCGAACAATTTACAAGAGAATTATTAATGAGCATCATAAAGAAAAAAAATCCTACTTTTGCCGTCCGTATTTCCGGAATAAATACAAATCCGATACAATACATTTAAGCATTTAAGACGTTAAAATTTAGCATATTACTATTTAGAAGTTCAGTAAAAGGTCAATATTATGGAGAAGACATTAAAAGGTAACAAAACTGATGAAACTCAGGTTGAAAATCTTGAACTATCGATTGAGCGTAAACTCATGACGCTTTACAGTTTGCAACAAATTGATTCGCAAATTGATAAAATTAAAATTATCAGAGGCGAACTTCCACTTGAAGTTCAGGACCTTGAGGATGAAATTATTGGCTTGCAAACGCGAATAGAGAAATTTGATGAAGAAGTTAAAACCTACGAAAAACAAATCGCCGAGAAAAAACTATCCATCAAAGAAAGTAATGCGCTGATAAAAAAATATGAAGAACAGCAGATGAACGTTCGCAACAACCGCGAATACGATTCAATTACCAAGGAGATTGATTTTCAAAACCTCGAAATACAACTCTCCGAAAAAAGAATTAAAGAATACACCTTTAACCTTGAAGCAAAACTTGACCAGATCAGAGAATCGAAGAGTTTATTAAAAGAACGTGAATCAGACCTCAGGATTAAAAAAGCAGAGTTAAACGACATTGTTGAGGAAACTGAAAAGGAAGAAAATGCTTTGATAAAAAAATCGAAGGAATACAACACCCTCATCGAAGAAAGACTCGTGATGGCCTACAACCGGATCAGGCTCAATGCACGCAACGGGCTCGGTGTTGTTCAGATCGAACGGGATGCCTGCGGTGGATGTTTCAACAAAATCCCACCTCAACATCAACTCGACATCAGGATGCACAAAAAAATCATTGTTTGCGAATATTGCGGAAGAATCCTGGTTGACGACGAAATTGCAAATGCTGTTAAAGGCGAAAAATAAGAAATCGAAATCAGAAGGATAAAAAAAAGGAGTGGCCAAAACCACTCCTTTTTATTTAATAATCAAATTATTTTATTCAAACCGATAACCAAAAGTAAACATCAGATTGTAATAATTAAAATCCTGTTTAACCGGATTTACAACAACATTTTCGGTTCCGTAAAGGAAGTAATCCGACGAAGATTGGGAATACGAAAAAGAAGCATCCATATAAAAAGCATCACTCCTGAAACCAAGCCCACCTGATAAAGATTGCATTTTTGCATCATTAATTCCGGTTTTAAAAGGACTTCCATAATTTGAGTAGCCACCTCTTACCTGTAACATATCAAACCGCCACTCAGCCCCGAGCCTTAAATTCCCTGCACTGGTGTAGCTGCTGCTGATGGCATCATTTTCGTCATAAAAATTGTAATCACCAGCCCTTAACTTCGCTTTGGAATAATCGACATATTCGTAATCGGCACTAACCAAACCGCGGTTTCCAATAATAAAAGCCGCACTGGCTATTGTTCTCCAGGGTGTTTGCAAATCGTATTCATAATTGCCATAAGGCGAATCTGCGGAAAAACGATCACCATTTGCATAATAAGCGTCAATCCCCGAATTCCAGCTATCATGCATGTTGTTGAACCAGGAAGGCGAATGATAAGCCAGCCCCAGCCGCAACCACGGCATCACTTTGGCAATAGCCCCAACTTTAATATTAAAACCCGAACCTTTTGTTTCGAGACTTTCACGTAAACCAAATTCTTTGAGGTCCTTTTCAGGATTCTGGTTGATTTCGCTGTAAGTCGAAGTCCGGTAATACCTGATATAGGGGAACCCGAGCGTTGCACCAAAGTAAATCTGATCGCTGATATTCATACCTCCCGACAACACCCATTCGTTCATCGAGCCTTTGGTTTCGATGGATTTACGCTGCAAAGTGCTAGTAAATCCACCTAAGTAATCGTAGGCATCGATGTAAATAAAATCATCAGCACCGGGAATAGTATCAATCAGGTAAGTATCGAAAGCCAGCCTCGTATCAAAACCATTGAGCATTTCAGGATTTAATCCATTCGAGTAATCGAGATAGGCGTCCAGAAGCGAATTTTGATCATTTATTCCCTGCATCTGCTCCCTGTTATTAAAATCCTTCAGGCGGTTTATTCCAAATCCAAACTGATAATTTTCGACTGGCAGTCTGTCGAGGCGATCGTTGGGTTTCATTGCCAACACAATACCTGCGTTTCCGAGCGCAAAATTATTCCTGCCATCATCCATGCCAATTCCGTTGTATGAACTATTCGAATTACCAAAGTAAATGGATGGAGTAATGGAAAAATCAGATTTTTTATATAATCCTATCCCTGCAGGATTTCCACTCAGGGACGTAAAATCAGCACCAACTGCGCCATAGGCTCCGCTGAGCCCGGCATAACGGGCGGTACCCATTATCGAAATATTGGAATACCTGAGTGCATCTTCTTCATTTTGTGCGAATGAAACCATTCCGACAAAAAAAACCAATCCTGCTGTTAAAATGAAATTTCTCATTTTATCAAAATTTTAATGGATTAAAAAGATAGAGAAAAGACTTGTTATTGTTACCTGCGGCCACTTCCACCCGAGGATCCTCCGGATGAACGGCTTGATCCTCCGGATGAGCCTCCTGACGAACTACCCGACGAACTACCTGATGAACGGCTTCCGCCGCTTGAAGGTGAAACACTGCTACCCGACCGTGCCGGTGTTGAACTACTTCCGCTTGAGCGGGAAGGTGAAGAGTAACTGCTCCCCGATCTGGCTGGAGTTGATGTTCCACCACCCGATTTTGACGGACTAACCGTGCTGTTGTTAGAACGGGAAGGTGTTGAAAAACTATTATTCGACTTTGATGGTGTATAATAATTTCTCGATTTATCACTCTGAGTCTGAACATTTGAGTTCCGTGTATTTGTATTTGCAGGTTGAGTATTGGCTCTTGTATTTGGCGAGTTTGGAACCGTGTACTCATTACTCGAACGTGGTTTATTATAATTTGGTGAATTGTAATTTTTAGGCTGGGCACTGCGCTGAGTCTCGGCTGTAGCAGGCTTTGCATATTTTTTGCTCCGCGAATACACGTTGCTTTCGTTGCTGCTTGCAGCAGGTTTTGTGTATTTGGTGCCACCTGATACATTTTCGGGGGTGCGTACAGTTCTCTGATTGTTGGGAACCTCCTGTGGCGTGCTTAATGGTTTTGTAATCTTTTGTGATTGAATTTCACCACTATTCCGCTCATTTCTTAAAGTGGTTTGTTGCTGACTCTTTGCATTTGGTGAAGTATTAGCACCTTCCTGGGGTTTTACCAGTTTATCTGATGTAACAGTTCCAGAAACTCCATTGGAGCCACTATTTCCAATGGTTTCATTATTAATAACTGTTGGTTGTAAATTCCTTGATGTCCTTCCATTTTCAGGGGTAATTACCGCTTTGGTTGCAGATGTTCCGCCAGCAACTTCTGAGCCATTCATCCGGTTGTCGCGACCTGAAGAATAGCCTGTGGTAAGTTTATCCTGATCGTCGATGCTGCCAGCCCGCGAATCACGGCTATCGCCACCCTGACTGATCTGGCTTCCACTTCTCGAATTACGTGGGCCATAATAATTGCCTGAATAATTGCCGCCATCGGATGGGTAATAGCCACCGCTTCCTGCATAATATCCATCATAATACCCACACCAATAACTTCCACCATAGTAAGGATAGCCATAATTAGGATAATATCCATACCCATAATAAGGATAATACCACGGATCGTAATACCATGGATCGTAGTAATAAGGATAACCCATACCCCATCCTAAACTCATCGAAAAACCTGCGTAAGGCATTCCATAACCATAGCCCACCGACATTCCGAAGCCAGAATAAGGACTGTATCCAATGCCGGTGTAAATTGGTGAGTAGTATCCGGCATCAACATAAGAACCATTAAAGTGGTTTATTCTTGAAGCATAATCGTAATCATAATAATCGTCGACGCCCTCTTCGACATAATAATATTCATCGGACGACTCGCTGGAAGGAGATGGCAAGGTTTCTTCAGAGTAAGTAGCTGTATTATCCTGGCCTTCCAAATATTTCACTTCCGGATCGGCAGTTTGTGTAAAGCGCTCTGTTTCTGCATTATTACCATAATTTAATCCCGGATTAGTCTTTTCCTGTGATGACAAAGCACTGTTTCCGGCAGCATTTTTCGGTGTGTAATACACATCATCGTAAGCCGATGTAGCCACGTAGGACGTTTGACAAGCTGAGAGTATCAAAGCCGAGATGATTAAAATTCCTAAATTTTTCATTTTGTACCTCCAAACTGATTTATTGTAAAAATGCTGATTAACATGTGCCCTTTTGATTATTTACTATTTTTGCAACCTTTCAAAAGCATAAAAAAATATTCAAATATTATACCAAAAAAACAAATGGCAAAAGATTTTCCAACCCGTGCTGAAAATTACGCACAATGGTACAACGATTTGGTAATAAAGGCCGATCTGGCCGATAATTCTGCGGTTAGAGGCTGCATGGTGATTAAACCTTATGGCTATGCCATCTGGGAGAAAATTCAGGCTACCCTTGATAAGATGTTCAAGGATACCGGGCATTCGAATGCTTATTTTCCGCTGTTTATCCCAAAATCTTTTTTTAGTAAAGAAGCCAACCATGTTGAGGGTTTTGCCAAAGAATGTGCCGTAGTTACGCACTACAGGCTTAAAAAATCAGACGACGGCAAAAGTATTGTTGTTGATGAAGATGCAAAACTTGAAGAAGAGCTGATTGTACGCCCAACTTCTGAAACCATTATCTGGGACACCTACAGGACCTGGATTCAGTCGTACCGCGATTTGCCGCTTTTGATTAACCAATGGGCAAATGTAGTAAGATGGGAAATGCGTACCAGGCTTTTTCTGCGAACAGCCGAATTCCTTTGGCAGGAAGGCCACACTGCTCATGCCACCAAAGATGAAGCTATCGAGGAAACCGGAAAAATATTGAATATTTATGCCAACTTTGCCGAAAACTGGATGGCTGTTCCGGTTATCAAAGGTGTAAAATCGCCCAACGAAAGGTTTGCCGGTGCTGTTGAAACCTATTGCATCGAAGCATTAATGCAGGATGGAAAAGCACTCCAGGCCGGGACTTCACACTTTTTAGGCCAAAATTTCGCCAAGGCTTTTGATGTAAAATTTCTTTCGAAAGAAAATAAACTCGATTATGTCTGGGCTACTTCATGGGGTGTTTCCACGCGGCTGATGGGCGCGCTTATTATGGCTCATTCCGACGACAACGGACTGGTTCTGCCTCCAAAGCTTGCTCCTATTCAGGTTGTTATTGTTCCGATTTATAAAAAAGCAGAGCAATTGGCTGAAATTTCCGAAAAAGCTGAAATCATCAAAAAGGCACTTGTTGCAAAGGGAATTTCGGTAAAATATGACGACCGTGACACCCAAAAACCGGGCTGGAAATTTGCCGAATACGAATTTAAAGGTGTTCCAGTGAGAATAGCTATCGGGCCAAGAGACATCGAAAACGGCACCGTTGAAGTTGCACGGCGCGATACGCTCGAAAAGGAAACTTACCAGATGACGGATATCGATATCAAAATCGAAAATCTCCTGGTTCAGATTCAGGATAATATTTACAAAAAGGCATTTTCGTTCAGAGCTGAAAATACTTTCCATGTTGATACCTGGGATGAGTTTAAAGATCAGATCGAAAAAGGTGGATTTGTTTTTGCCCATTGGGACGGTACTTCCGAAACTGAGCAGGCCATAAAAGAAGAAACCAAAGCCACCATTCGCGCTATTCCGCTAAACAACCCGCAGGAAGAAGGAAAATGCGTTTATTCGGGAAAACCGAGTAAAGAAAAGGTAATTTTCGCAAAATCTTACTAATCCAGTTTTATCAGACGGCCGCTGCTGTGGTAATCTTCGATGATTTTTAAAGGTTCACCACGATAGTAAATATTGCCGATACCCGTAATTTTCGCGTCGAGCAATTTTTCGCCGCTGCTGATGTAGCAGTCGTTTGTACTGTTGCTGTTGATAATCATAAATATCGGGTAAAAAGCGGTGCAATCCATTGGGCCATAAGCGGAAGTATAAAAAATCCCTGTATGCGCTTTCCCGCGGATAAACACTTGTGAAGTTCCGCTGTTGTAGGAAACATTCAGCCGGAAGATGCTAAAAGTAAGATCAACTTTGCCGGTATTTTCCGAAATGTAAACTTTTGCATTTTCCAGCCTTAACGAATCGGCACAGGTTACTTTCCCATGATTATAAATTTCGAGGGTATCGAATTTTGGAACCGTGAGCGTTACAGCCACACCTTTCCAGGGATCTTTAAACATCGGGCAGGTGCTTTCGTTGCGGATGACCAGTTTGTCCAGCCCAATTCTGGTGGTAATCATCGGGATGATATTTTCGCCTGCTTCAATTTTCACTTCGTAACCTTCGCCCTGAACAATATGAAGATCAATGTTGTCGTAAACAGCCACGTTTCTGAACGAATACAGTTCCCGCCGCTCGCTTGAGGTAACTCCGGGTCCGCTCCAGCATTCGTTAAATTTATCTTTTATGCAGGAGTTTATCACCACCGACAAAATCCCCACGAGTGACATCATCAAAATGATATGTAAATTTTTGCTTTTCATATTAAAGGATAATCCCAACTCCAACCGATAAATAATCAGCTCTGGCATAATAGGTTTTCAAAGTAAGATTAAGTACCAGATATTTAAAAACGGCATAGTTTAGCCCGATTTTATTATAAACCAGCCCATCGCTTTTATCGATGGTTTTAACATAATAACCAAAAGCACCAAAAAGCGACAGGTTCGAAAAAACCCATTCATGTCCTAAAACTACAGCATATTTCATAATTTCCTCATCGCTGTAGATCCTGTTTTCTTTGCGTCCCAAAATCACCCTGACCGACTCGTCTAAAATGGCATCACAACCCAGGTAAATCCTGTTAAAATTATTGTAGAATATCGAAAAATCAGCACTTCCCACCACAACGCGATAATGGTTTTTGTAATCTCTTTCTACTTGCTTGGTGGCCTGTGAAGCCATCATCCGAAAATGAACTTTTCCTTTTTGCCTGATAATGTGCTGAGGTTTCACATAATCGATTTTCTCATCGTTTAATTTGATATCGATGCCAGCAAATAATGCCGGTTCATTCACCCCAAAATTTGGTGTACGGGTTGTTCCGTTTGAAGCGTGAAACATCGAAAACCCTGCATTCATCCATGTTTGATGATTTATTTTCCATCGTGTCTGAAGCTGAAAATTTACGGCAGCATTCCAGTTTGAGCCAATGGCTAAATTTTTATAGTTTTCTAACCGATCAAATTTTTTACTGAAATAGGCAACCCCAAGACCAATCTTAAAATCGAAGAAAAAGTTCTCATTCGACACCAATGGAAAATTCATCCAGGGATAAACTGCGTTCATGTGTCCCAGGTATTTTGTTGTACCAAAATCGGTGTAGCGATAAGTCAATCCGATGCGAGGATAACGGTAATGATACTGCCAGCCCTTTTTGCCGTTGGTTTGCTTCCAGATCGAAAATTCTGCCGACCGGTAAAAGTTGTTGGTGAGTGCCCAGATTTCGGTGTGATGCGGAATTAAATACCCATAATTAACCTTTGCTCCGATAAAAAATAATGAAGTGCCGTTGGTTTTACTTTCCTGAGCCAAAAGCCCCGGAAAAACGAGCCAGTTGAACATGATAATGAGAAAAATGAAGCAGGATTTATTATGAATTTTCAATGTTTTTGCGATTTTCTGATCCTGTTTTCGATCAGGATTCCGGCAAAAATAGAATAATTCGGTCAACTAAAAAGGCAACCCCGTTATCAGGATTGCCTTTGTTGAGTAGTCAAAAATTAAAAATTATTTAAAAGCATTTTCAAATTCATCGTCAAAACGCTTGTTCACGATATCGCAGCCGTGGCCGAACATCCGGTTAAAATTATCGTGTTCGGTAAAATGAAGCCTGTATTTCCTGGTTTCCGGATTTGATGCAGGTGGGAACAGTGTGAAAGCCTCCCACAGCGCGCTTTCCATGTCGTTGATGCCGTTTAATCCAAATTTTCCCATCAGATCGATTAACTGCTGTGGCGAAGTTTTTTCGGTTGCGGCTTCGATTTCCTTTTCAAATTTGATGATGTGCTTTTGCGTGTTTGTAAAACTACCACCAATCTCGAAAGGTAGAGAAGCAGGCAAAATCAGGTCGGCGCTTTTTGCAGTTTCCGTCAAAAAATAATCCTGAACAACCATAAAATCAAGCTTTTCGAACCAGCTTTCAACTTCTGGCTTGTTCAGGGCGCAGCCAATCGGGTCTTCTCCAAAAATGAAAACATTCTTAAGCTGATGGGCAATTAAAAGTTTATATGGGCTGTTGATGACCGAAGGAACATCAGCAACCTTCCATTTTTTTCTTAATTTATCAACAACCTGTGGGTCGTCGTAAGGCTGGAAACCAGGTGCAACCTTATGGCAGGCGCCCATATCCATGATTCCCTGAGAATTATTTTTCTCTTTTAAAGCTACAATTCCCTGCGCAGTTTTTCCCAATTTTCCGCTAATTATGGCGAGGTTAAAAAGTTCAAAACAAACATTTGATGACATTTCCTTTTCCGAAAAAACAAGAACAGCATTGGTTTCATTGTTAAAATCCTTGGCAAACATCGCCAGTTCATCAATGCAGCAAACTCCGGATTTCTCGAACAATTCATCAAAATCCTCAGCAAGAAGTTTCGATTTATAATCTTCATACTCGAGCGAGCGATCATTTATGAAAAGCTGGTTTTGCAAACCACTCGCCAACAGGTAATAATTTACAGCTTTCGCGAAATAATAATAGGATTTAACCCGGTGAACGCGGCTAACTTTATGATCCATCCAGGTTTCTTCGGCGGTTGTGACCAGTTCAACCGGCACATTAAGCCGGTTTTTGGCGCTAAAAATAAGATGATTTACCAGAGGATGATCGGTGTTGAGGGTTGATCCAATCACAAAAATCCTGCTCGCCCGCCTGATGTCTTCAAAAGGCACATTTGCCACCGAGTTCTGGCCATAACCAATTCCACGTCCCATGTAATGGAAAGTGTTGACATTATTGGTTTTTACGCCTGCCCGTGCCAGTTTCTGAATCATGTACATTTCTTCGTTGGTGAGCCTGGCACCGGCAAAAAATGCGTTTTCATCAGGTTTTACAGCGCCTATTTTTTGAGCTATCAAATCATAAGCTTCCTCAAAACCAATTTCCACAAATTTCCCAGCCTTTTTAAGCAAAGGCTTTTTAATTCTGGATTTATCGTTGAGATAATTGTAGCCAAATTTAGCCTGCCGGCTGATGTTGCCATCTTTGTTTATTTCGCTTGACTGTCCTGCGGCACGCATGAAGAAGCCAGCACGGTGATGGAGGTTAATCTCAAAACCTTCTGAGCCATAATTGTCGATGGCACGGATGGTTTGAAGTTTAACAGGCCCCGGTTTGAAGTTCACATTTTCGGTGATGGCGCCGGTTGGGCAGGTGGAAATGCACATTCCGCACGATTCGCAACTGGTTTCGGTGAGCGACGTCCCCATGCTTGGCACCACCCGTGTTTCAAAGCCGCGATCGATCAACCCGAGGGCTGAAGCACCCACAACTTCTTTGCAAATCCTGATGCAGCGCGAACAGAGGATACATTTATTATTATCAATTTCGATGTAAGGATGCGAAAAATCGACTTCGTACTCTTTAAAATCGCCATCGTATTTGTTTTGTTCAGCACCATATTCGGTCGAATGTTTTTTCAGATCGCAGGTAAAATACTCCGTACAACCGCATTCGAGGCATCGTTTTGTTTCTTCGAACGCAATATTTTCGCCTTCGTAGCCCAACTCGACTTCTTTAAAATTGAGACGGTCATCGGGAGTCATGGTAGGCATTTCCTGCCGGAATTGCGAAAGATAACGTCCCAGGTAATTTTTTGGATCTTGTTTTCTGAAGTGATCCCTTCGACTCACAAATTCCTTTTTATCAGCGACAAGCGGAAGATCCATTAAAAACTGGTGGCAACTGCGTGTCGCAGTTTTTGCCTGAGCGATGGCTTCGATAATTGTCGCGGGGCCTGAAACACCGTCGCCGGCAGCAAATATCGAGGGAATGCCGGTTTGAAGGGTTTCGTTGTTGCAATCGATATCGCCCCAGCGGGTAACTTTTAATGTTCCATTGGTTGAATTGTTGTTAACATCATCCAGAAAATCAATATTCGTTTTCTGGCCGATGGCGGCGAGGATGTAATCGACTTCAATTTCGTATTCGGAACCTTCGACGGGAACCGGGCGGCGGCGTCCTGAAGCATCCGGTGCGCCCAACTCCATTTTCAGGCAGGTCACCGATTTCAGATCGCCCTTTTCGTCTTTATTAACTTTGGTAGGATTGGTAAGGAAAAGATATTCGACCCCTTCGAGTTTTGATTCGTGGATTTCGATGGGATTGGCGGGCATTTCCTTTTCGGTACGCCGGTAAATCACGTAAACCTTGTCGGCACCGCACCTGATTGACGTACGACAACAATCCATGGCTGTATTTCCACCTCCGACAACCGCAACTTTTTTACCTTTAAAATTGTACCGCTGACCGGTCATTTCCATATTCCGGAGGAAGTCGATGCCCGAAAAAACGTTACCGGCATCGTCGCCTTCGCAACCAATCAAAGTTCCACGCTGCGAGCCAACGGTCAAAATAACCGCGTTATACCTTTCTTTCAGTTCAAAATAGCTAAGATCGTCGCCCAGTTTTTTATTGAAAAATATCCTGGCGCCGAGTTCAGTAACCGCATCAACTTCCTTCTGAAGAATGTCGTTAGGAAGGCGGTATTCCGGAATGCCATATCTGAGCCAGCCTCCAGCCAATGGGTTGGCTTCAAAAATGTCGCATTGATGGCCTTTTTGCTGAAGAAAATAAGCTGCTGATAAACCTCCTGGCCCTGCGCCAATAATGGCAACTTTTTTGCCGGTGGAAGGAGCAACTTCGGGAATATAATGGTTTTCTGATTCAAGGTCAATATCAGCAGCAAAACGTTTCAAATAATCAATGCCAACTGCTGCACCTTCGCCAAGCAAATTCCGGCGGCAGGCAGCTTCGCATGGACGAACGCAAACACGCCCACAAATGGCCGGCAGCGGGTTTACCTCTTTAATAAGACCAATAGCTTCGCTGTACAACCCTTTTTCGATAAGCGAGATGTAACCCTGTACATCGACTCCTGCCGGACAAGTTTCCTTGCAGGGCGCCACACAATCGGCGTAATGGTTGCTCACCAACAAATCGAGGGCCGTTTTCCGGGCTTTATGAATCCGGGGATTTTCGGTTTCAATTTTTATTCCTTCCGATACCTTTGTCGAACACGATGGCTGTAAACCACGGAAACCTTCGATTTCGACCACACAAACAAAACACGACGAAAACGGTTCCAGGCGTGGATCGTGGCAAAGTGTAGGGATATAAATCCCATTTCTGTTGGCAAGTTCAAGAATGGTTTCACCAGGAATTCCTTTTACAATCTTGCCGTTGAGTAAAATATTTAAACTATCGTTCATTTGTTTAAAATCTTTGTGGTTTTTGTTTGGATCAGGAAAGTGTGATGGCATCAAATTTACATCTCGAATAACATTCGCCGCACTTGATACAAAGAGTCTGATCGATCAGGTGAGGTTGTTTGCGGCCGCCACTGATGCAGTTGACCGGGCATTTTTTGGCGCAAACCGTGCAGCCGGTACATTTTTCGGCATCAATACTATAAGTGATGAGATTTTTGCAGACTTTGGCCGGGCACTTCTTTTCGATGATGTGCGCGGTGTATTCGTCTCTGAAATATTTTAAAGTGGTAAGAACCGGATTTGGCGCCGTTTGCCCTAATCCGCAAAGCGAATTATCCTTGATCTGATAAGCCAGTTCTTCGAGTTTCGCAATGTCGCTTTCTTCGCCTTTTCCCTGGGTAATTCTTTGGAGAATCTCCAGCATCCGTTTGGTCCCGATGCGGCAGAATGTACATTTTCCGCAGCTTTCGTCCTGGGTAAAATTCAGGAAAAATTTGGCAACATCCACCATGCAGGTGCTTTCGTCCATCACCACCATTCCTCCCGAACCCATGATTGCGCCAGTTGCATTTACCGAATCGTAATCAACGATGGTATCGGCAAGATATTCTGGAATGCAGCCACCTGAAGGGCCTCCAAGCTGAACGGCTTTAAACTTTTTACCGTTTGGAATTCCACCTCCGAGTTTAAAAATTATGTCGCGGATGGTAATTCCCATGGGCACTTCCACCAATCCTGAATGGTTGATTTTTCCCGCAAGGGCAAAAACTTTGGTTCCTTTGCTTTTTTCGGTACCATATTTTGAATAGGCCTCCGGACCATGAAAAACAATCCAGGGAATATTGGCCCAGGTTTCGACATTATTGATGTTTGTCGGTTTTTTCCATAAACCCGAAACGGCAGGAAATGGCGGGCGTTTGCGTGGCATTCCGCGTTCGCCTTCCACCGAAGCAATCAGCGCGGTTTCTTCGCCACAAACAAAAGCGCCGGCGCCTTCTTTTACATAAATATCAAAACAAAATCCTTCGATTCCGAGGATATGCTCGCCAAGATAGCCGCGGTCGCGGGCCTGTTCGATGGCGATGTTGAGCCGTTTGATGGCCAGCGGATATTCGGCGCGGCAATAAATTACACCACCGTTTGCGCCGATGGCGTAGGCGCCGATAATCATTCCTTCGAGCACGGCGTGCGGGTCGCCTTCGAGCAACGATCGGTCCATAAATGCGCCCGGATCGCCTTCATCGGCATTGCAGATAATATATTTTTCTTTTGAAACACTGTTTCGGGCAAACCGCCACTTCATTCCGGTAGGAAATCCTCCGCCTCCTCTGCCACGAAGCCCTGATTTAATGATGTTTTCGATGACGGTTTCGGGTTTTATTTCTTCGTCGGCAATCTTCTTGATGGATTCGTAGCCTTCGTTGGCTTCATATTCCTCGATGGATTCGGGGTCGATGTAGCCACAATGGCGCAAGGCAATTTTTACCTGGTCATCAAAAAAGTTGTTATCCGCGGTTTTGAATAAATCGGTTTTGACAACATATTCGCGAATCGGCTCATGGTTGATGATGTGCTTCTCGAAAACTTCCACAGCGCGGTCTTCATCTACATTTCCATAGATGTACGACCCACTTTTGTCGATGATTTCGACAAGTGGTTCGCGAAAACACATGCCGATGCAACTGGTTTTTTTAAGTTCAAAGTCGGCATGTTCGACTTCGCGCAATTGCATTATTTTTTGATAGGTTTTGTTTGCTCCGGCAGCAATTCCGCAACTTCCAAGCCCTACGATTACTTTTGTTTTTTCCATTTTCTTTCCTGTTCAGGTAGTGAAATTTATTGTGGATTCCCAAAATATCAGGCAACGACTATCTTATTTTCCTGTTCTTGAATTCTGATGTTTTTCACGATTTTTACAGCTTCTGCCCCGGTAAGTTTGGCAAAAGTATTATCTCCGATCATCATTACGGGAGCCAGTGAACAGCAGCCCAGGCAAGCCACCGATTCGAGCGTGAAAAGACGGTCGTCGGTAGTTTGGCCGTCAACAACTTTCAACGCCTCTTCGAGCGATTCGGTTATTTTGGATGAATTCTGGACGTGGCAGGCCGTCCCATGACAAACTTTGATGATGTGCTTTCCAACAGGATTTAGCCTGAACTGTGCATAAAACGTGGCTACGCCATACATATCGCTCATTTCGAGGCTGGTTTCGGCAGCTAATTTTTCGAATGCAACTTTTGGGATGTAACCGTACGTTGACTGGACGCCCTGCAACAGTGGGATCATATTGCCCTTTTTATCTTTATACTTTTTTATCAGGTCATCAATCAGCAATAAATCCACTTCATCCTGTAATAAGTTCTCTTTTTCGGTTTTGATTCTTGCTATTCGCATGTTTTCACTTTTTTATAGAAGGCATAAAAGTAAATTTTGTTTTCAATGCGTAATCCATTGACTATAAATTTAAATGCGATCTAAATTAGTGTTTCGCTGTTTTGGCTAAAATTGAAAGGTATATGACTGGTTTTCTTTGAAAAACTTACCCTATCGCCAAATAAAAAGGTTTCACCTTTTTGAAAGATGAAACCTTTAATAAATGTGTCAGGGAGCTATTAAAACCTTATCTCAAAATCCAAAACCTACCATTCATCGCTGTCTTCGAGCCTGATTTCGAAAAGATCGTCTTCGTTGAGACCATGCCATTTGCAGCCTTTTTTGGTACAGATATAAAAATCGATCAGCTTGGTGCGGGCACTTATCGAAACTTTGGCTGCCGGGGATCCGCACTTACCGCATAATTTTTCGTTTTCGATGAGGCTTTTATCGCAATGCCAGCATTTTAAATCATTCACAGTTTTATCTTCAGGCAAAACTACCGTCGATTTTGAGGTGAACGTGTTTAAATACGGGCTGAGCATCAAAAAGCCCTCTTCACCATTGGCAATTTTAAGTTTCAGCATCTCATTTTCGATGAGGCTTTTGCGGCAATGCGGACAATACGCCATTAAAAATGTGCCGGTTTGTAAAATTTCGGCAGGATCGTTTTCAGTTCTTACCGGCTCCGGCGGTGCGGTCCTCAGATCGAGATTCCTGGGATATTCGCGGTCACGAAAACCATATTGCTGGTATAATTGCCTGAGTGCCAGCGAAAGGTCTTCAAATTCGATGGGATGATTTTTACAACCCTTGCGCGAACAAATGCTCACTTTTCCGCCCATCTCCAGGTTAAAATCGACCATCGGCGCATCGCAGGAGGTGCAATTTACCTTACTGGTAAGCTGGGAGCGGCATTGCGGACAATAGAACTCAACCACAGCATTATTTTCGACCTCAATTTCGCAGGTATTGTTGTAGCTTCCATAAACCGAACTCAGCCAGACAAACCCCTTATGGTCGCCACTTTTAATAATTAGATTAATACTGGGTTCATTATCAACCTTTTTGGTTTGATCCATTAAACTTTTCCCGCAAACCGGGCATTTCACATAAACTGTTATGAAATTGTACATGGCTTATCCGTTATTTAGTGTTACTACCTTGAAGTTATGAGTTTACAATATTAGTAAAATTAATTACAAAGAAATTTGAGATTTATAAAAATGGTCGCCCGGAGTGTTGGGAAATTGCAGTCAGGTTAAAATATAATATTGACGTTTGCCATAGAAATTTATCCATAGCCCCGTGCTTCAGCACGGGGTTTAAAGTTGAGTAGCCATTAAACACCAGGTCGTTTACGACCTTCAACCGCAAGGATCGCTTTATGGAAAAAAGGGCGTAAACGCCCTGCCATCTTAGCTTTGGAGATTTCAATAATCCCAAACCTGAAGGTTTGGGCTATGGAAATCTGAAAATCCCGGGCTTTACCTGACGCCCATGAGTTTTGGTGTCATTTTTCCTCAACAATTATCCCCGGATTATCCAATTAATCACCCCTCAAAAAAAGTATAATCATACTTTAAAATGTATTTGCGGTCAGGTCGCTGGCCGGTACCGCTGACAAACGAACGAACCTCAGTAACGTTACCGGATTCATCGAAATCGCGATCAACTTCGTGATTAAGGGAGCCATCGCGACTGAATTCCTTTTGCGACACCGCATTTCCGGCTTCATCACGCACAATCTGAGTGGTGACTTTTTTGTGGGGCGTTTCCTCGATGGTTTCGATGAGGTTATTCTTTTCATCGTAAGCATAAAGATGCTTCTCGAGAAGCTTTCCGTTGCCATCGTACTTCAGAAACTTCACCCGGTTTCCATTTTCGTCATATTCGCTCTCCAGGCTTGTTTCGCCATCATCATCGGTCAGCTCCAGCCCGATAACCTGCCCTTTTTCATCGTATTCGTAGGTTGCTTCTTTAACAACTTCGTCATCTTCGATGGTTTTTTCGCTGATCAAAAGTCCTTTTTCGTAAGTAAAAATCTCCTCTCGCTCAATTTCGCCATCTCCACCAAGCAACAACTTCTTAACTAATTTGCCATCAGCATCATAATGATATTCGATGGTATCCTTGCTGTCGTCCAAATAATGAACAAACTCCTTCGAAATATTACCTTTTTCATCCCGTTCGAAGGTGATTTTTTCTTCCAGTTCATCGGTATCATCAAATGTTTCTTCGCTGATCAGATGACCTTTATTATCGTATTGATAAACTGTTTTCCCTGTAATTTCGCCATAATCACTAAATTTTACATCTTCCAGCAGGTTACCAAAACTGTCGTACTTACTTTGTGAGTAAGTAACTGGCTTCTTTTCGCGGAAATCGTCAAAACCGGCTTCGGGCGGAACATCAATTCGCAGAATACTTAAGGCTTGAATTTTCTTCTTCATTTTAAATGATTTTATAATTGTACTTTTTTGTTTTGCTACTTTTGCGGCTTGCAATGATAAACATAATCGTTTAAATTTTCAAAATTTCCTTTTTATGAAAAATCTCAAATATTTATTGATCATCACAGCAATCATCATGTTACAAAGTTGCGCTCAGAAACCAAAAATCAATTACCCCGAAACCAGGAAAACAGAAGTCACCGACGATTACCACGGAACAAAAATTGCCGATCCGTATCGTTGGCTCGAAAACGACACCTCAACTGAAACCGGTGCATGGGTTAAGGCCGAAAATGAGGTTACATCGGCATATTTATCCAAAATTCCATTCAGGGAGCAGCTTAAAAACAGGCTGACAGAACTCTGGAATTATCCGAAATATGGCGTGACTTTCAAAGAAGGCAACCGCTATTTTTATTTTAAAAATGATGGGATGCAAAATCAAAGCATCCTGTACATGCAGGAAAGTTTAGACGCCGAACCCACCGTACTGCTCGACCCGAATAAATTATCTGAGGATGGGACTGTTTCGCTGGGTGAATATGATTTTTCGAAGGACGGAAAATACATGGCTTACGCAATTGCCCGTGGTGGCTCGGATTGGAACGAAATTCTGGTAATGGAAGTTGAAGGGACCAAACAATTAGACGACCATCTTTACTGGATAAAGTTTTCGGACATCGAATGGAAAAATGATGGATTCTTTTACAGCCGCTACGATGAGCCAAAAGGCAGCGAGCTTTCGGCTAAAAATGAGTTTCACAAAGTGTATTATCACAAAGTTGGCACCCCACAATCAGCAGATCAGTTGGTTTATGAAAACAAGAATTTCCCGCTCCGAAATTATTATGCGGGGGTTACCGAAGATGAAAAATTCCTGATTCTCTCCGAAACCGAGACCACCACCGGCAATTCGCTGTATTTTAAAGACCTCGATAAACCCAATGCTAAATTTGTTGCTGTGGTCGAAAATTTTGACAATGATTATTATGTGATCGATGATGTTGACGGCAAGTTTTTGGTGAAAACCAATTATGAGGCCCCAAAATACCGGATTATCGAAATCGATCCGGCAAATCCTGCCCGAGAAAACTGGAAAACCGTCCTTCCCGAAAAGGAAGAAGTTTTGGAAAGCATTTCGCTGGTTGGCGGAAAAATCGTTGCCGAATACATGAAAGATGCCACCAGCAAAGCCTACATTTACGATGTTACCGGAAATTTAATCAGTGAACTGAACCTGCCCGGAATTGGCACGATGAGCGGCTTTAACGGAAAAAAAGAGGACAACATCGCCTTTTACGGATTTACTTCCTTCACGTTTCCTTCGACGATTTTTAAATTTGATATCGCCAAAAACGAATCCTCGGTTTACCGCCAGCCTGAAGTTGATTTTGACCCCAGCCTTTACGAGACAAAACAGGTATTTTACACCAGCAAGGACGGCACAAAGGTTCCGATGTTTATCGTCCATAAAAAAGGCATTAAAATGAATGGTAAAAATCCTACGCTGCTCTATGGTTACGGAGGTTTTAATGTAAGCCTGACACCTTCGTTTTCGACAACAAGATTAATTTTGCTCGAACAAGGTGGGATTTTTGCCATGCCAAACCTTCGTGGCGGCGGCGAGTACGGCGAGGCATGGCACCTGGCCGGAACAAAAGAGCGTAAACAAAACGTTTTTGACGATTTTTATGCAGCAGCTCAATATCTTTTTGATAATAAATATACTTCGCCGGATTTTCTGGCAATGAACGGAGGCTCAAACGGTGGATTGTTGGTTGGTGCAGCCATGGTTCAACATCCGGAAATGTTCAGAGTTGCACTCCCAGCAGTTGGAGTGCTCGATATGCTGCGTTACCACGAATTTACCATTGGCTGGGCCTGGGCAAGCGATTATGGCCGCAGCGACAGTGCCGCTGATTTTAAATATCTGATCGCATATTCGCCGCTCCACAATATCAAAAACGGGACTTGTTATCCTGCAACCATGGTCACCACCGCCGATCATGACGATCGAGTGGTTCCGGCACACTCCTTCAAATTTATTGCCACCTTACAGGAAAACCAGGGCTGCAACAATCCGGTACTTATCCGCATCGAAACTAAAGCCGGACACGGAGCCGGAAAGCCAACCGCTAAAATTATTGAGGAATACAGCGACATGTACGCTTTCATATTTTACAATATGGGCATCACACCAAAATATTGATGTAATTTCGTCCTGAAGTGCGGGCAATTGGAAGCACCGGATCCCTCGACTTCGCTCGGGATCAGTTCCACTAAATAACTTCAGTTCTCCGTCAGTTGACGGATCCTGAAGTTATAGTCTCACTGATTTAACAAAATCTTAACTTTTTGTACAAGAACCAGCCTGAACAAGGCTGTTTTTTTTTTGTTTAACAAGCAATCTGGATTACAATTTAAATTTAAACTTAAAAATTATGAAAAATCTTTTCAAATTCGCACCGCTGTTATTCATTCCGGTTGTTTTTGTCTTTTTGGCCTATCATACAGGCTCACCGGGAGGAAAATCCGGTTCACCCGGCGATAATGGCAGCAATTGCACGGATTGCCATTCGGGCACTCCTCAGAATCAGGGCAACTGGATAACTTCGAATGTTGGCAGTGGCGGCTATATCAATGGCCAAACCTACACTATTACTGCAACGGGAACAAAAACCGGAGTTTCAAAATTTGGTTTTGAACTTACTGCCGAAGATGAGCAGGGCAACAAAGTTGGGACTTTTACAATCACAAATCCCACCGAAACAAAACTTATAAACGGGAACAAGGCAGTGACTCACACTTCCAATGGAATTACACCAAACGGAAACACCAAAAGCTGGTCGGTTGATTATAAAGTTCCTGCGGGGATTACCGGCGATGTTACTTTTTATGCAGCATTTAACGGTGCAAATGGCAACGGGGGCACAAGCGGCGATCAGATTTATCTTTCGCAACTTACGATTAACCAGGATGTGACCGCAATAGATGAATTATCGGATAACCTGAAAATTTATCCAAATCCTTCGACAGGATTTGTAAATATCGAAATGCCATCTTCAGCAAAAAATTCGGGGGCAACTGTTTTTAACAGTGGCGGACAGATTGTTAGAACGCTCAAGCTTCAAAACCAGATAAATAATGTTGATTTGTCGGACCTTTCGAAAGGAATTTACTTTGTAAAACTTGCCGGAAGCGAAAACAATGAAATGACAAAACTGGTCATCAATTAGATATTGGTTTGTTTTTGTTTTTTGGGTGTAAGGTTGATAAAACAATTTTACACCTTTTTTTATGATTTCCAACCGCTTTAAAGTGGGCCAGGAAAGAAAATAGTGCATTTTACTCATGAGTCAAGTCGAAAAACTATTGGTTTTGGGCTAAAGCCCGGTAAATGTATGATTTTCAATTGCCCCGACCTTAAGGTCGGGGCAATTGATATCCGTAATATTCAGGGCTTTAGCCAAATATTTTTAGTTTTGATGTCTTTTTTGACTTGTGTCACTCATTAAAGCCCCAGGTCATCGCTGATTTCCTGCATAGCAGCAAGGCTGATTTCGATGAATTCATCAATTCCGATTCCGGCAAGCGCACACTCCAGAATTTTTTCACGGCTCACCGAGGCGGCAAATGCTTTTTCATGAATCCGCTTTTTGATGGATTTTGGTTTTACACTTGCCAGCTTTTTATCAGGATAAACAAGCGCTGTGGCCGTTATCAGCCCGGTAATGGTTTCGCCGGCGGCCAAAGCATGATGAAAAACCTTTGAACGCTGAATCCCGGTTGCCTTTTCGTTATGAAGTCTGATGGCTTCAATAATTTCGGGATCAACACCTTTTTCTTCGAGAATCCTGGCAGTTTCCAATCCATGAATTAAAGGATCGGCATTTACTTTTTCAACATCAAGATCGTGCAATAATCCGGCAAGCGCCCATTTTCCGGCATCTTCGTTAAGTTTTACTGCCATCGCACGAAGCACAGCTTCAGCGGCAAAACTGTGTTTCAGCATGTTTTCGCTGTTTATGTATCGATGAAGTAAATCGAGGGCTTCTTCTCTTTCCATGTTTTTCCAGGTTAATTTTTATGAAAAAGTTTTAATCATTCAAAAATATGTAATTTCGGGCATTCACACACAAAACGAAAAATGAGTTGATTTTTTAAAATCCGTCAAAACAATTATTTTAATATGGTGAATGCACTTTTTATCGAGAAACAGCGGTTCAACCAAATATGGCTGATTGCTCTTCTGGCCGGTCTGGCAATCTTCGGTTTTTGGGGATTTACCCAGCAAATTATTCTGGGTAAGCCTTTTGGCGATAATCCTGCAAGTAACCTGGGATTAATCCTTTCGACATTTTTACCGCTCCTCATTGTGGCCTTTATTTTCGTGCTGCAACTCCGAACGAAAATTGATAAAAACGGTATTGTTTATCAATTCTGGCCAGTTCACCGCAAGGAACAAATAATTAAGTGGGAGGAAGTTTCCTGCGCTTACGTCCGCAAGTACAGTCCCATCCTTGAATATGGCGGCTGGGGTTTTCGTCACGGAAGAAAAGGAAAAGCACTTAACACCTCCGGAAATATGGGACTTCAGATCGAGTTTGTGAATGGCAAAAAACTGCTGATCGGCACCCAAAAACCTGAGGAGTTGGAAAGGGTTCTTCAAAAGCTTGAGATTAAAGGAAAATCTTCACATTGAATTTAGGTTTTTTATGATAAGCCTACGGGCTAAAATCGGTTTTACACCTATTTTTGCCGGTATCCTGAAGGTTTTGCAGACCGGATTTCCATTTTAACAATACATGTTTTTCAATCATTTAAAAAAAAATAACCTTATGAATTTTGATCTTACCGAAGAACAAATCATGATCAAGCAGGCGGCACGTGATTTTGCTAAAAGACTCGAAGCCGACGTTATCGAACGGGATTACAAAGCCGAATATCCGAAAAAGCATATCAAAGACCTGGCAGACCTGGGTTTTATGGGTATGATGGTTGACCCGAAATATGGCGGTGGCGGCATGGACACGATTTCGTACATTCTGGCCATCGAAGAAATCGCAAAAATTGATGCCTCGGTTGCCGTGATTATGTCGGTGCACAATTCGCTGGGTTGTTGGGGAATTGAGGCTTATGGAACGGAAGCACAAAAAGAAAAATACCTCCCCCAAATGGTGACCGGTGAAAAGATAGGCGCATTCCTGCTTTCGGAACCTGAAGCCGGCTCAGATGCCACCTCTCAGAAAACACTTGCCGAAGATAAAGGCGATTATTACCTGCTCAACGGCACCAAAAACTGGATTACCAGTGCCAGCAGCGGCTCGGTTTTTCTGGTGATTGCACAAACTTATCCCGAACTTCAGCATCATGGCATCAATGCTCTAATTGTCGATAAAAACACGCTCGGCATAACCATCGGTCCTCACGAAGATAAAATGGGAATGCGCAGCAGCGACACCCATTCGGTGATGTTTAACGATGTCATCGTCCCAAAAGAAAATCGCCTGGGTGGTGATGGTTTCGGATTTAAATTTGCCATGAAAGGTCTCGAAGGCGGCAGAATAAGCATCGCTTCACAGGCTGTGGGAATTGCCCGGGGCGCCTACGAAAGAGCGCTTCAATATTCGAAAGAGCGAAAAGCCTTTGGGAAATTGCTGCACGAACATCAAAGCATTGCTTTTAAGTTGGCCGACATGTACGTAAAAATCGAAAATGCCCGTAACCTTGTCCTCAAAGCCGCGTGGCTCAAGGACAACCACAAACCTTACGGTCTTGCCGGAGCCATGGCCAAACAATATGCCGCCGACAGCGCCATGGAAATCACCACCGAAGCCGTCCAGATTCACGGAGGTTACGGCTATGTTAAAGAATACCACGTTGAGCGCCT
>CAJATL010000060.1 GCA_903944895.1 uncultured Bacteroidota bacterium | reverse complement strand
TAATTTCTATTTTATTGGTTCTTATGATTAACCTACAAAAAACAGCAAAATCAGCCCAAAAGTTTATCGACTACAAAATCGGAATTGCCGGAGCAATGGTTATGGGCGGGATTGTTTTGGGAATAAATTATTTTTCGACCCATGAAATTTCAGGTTCGATAACTGCGGCAATTAAACAAGGAACTTATACTTTTATTTTTGGTGGAACTTTAATGAAAGCCTGCGAATACCTGGCAACAAACGTTAAAAACCGCGAAATGGCTATTATGGCCTCAATAGTCATTCCTTCGGTTTTTACGTTATTTTTAACTTACGGGATACACAATCTTAAAGGTACGCCAAAACCCATCGAATCAACAATTCCAACGTTAATCATCATTCCTGCTACTGCTATTTGGGGAATAAGAAAAAGAAAACAAATTAACCGGAAATTGCCATAAAGTCTTTGCATTTCTAAAATAAAAAAGGCAACCTTTATGGGCTGCCTTTTTTAATGTTGTGCAAAATGCTGATTATTTCTTCAGATTGTATTTTGCTACGAAGTCGTCAATAATTCCGTCAAAATTTGGGAAACCAATTTCCTGAAGGTCGTAATAAACCCTGGTGCTTGGTTTGTCGATTTTGATCAGTCGTTTAAGATCAATTGGTGTTCCGATAACAACCGAATCGCAAACGGTATTAGCGATGGTAGTTTCGAGATCTTTTAATTGCTGATCGCTGTAACCCATTGCTGGTAAAAGCGTTCCGATGTTAGGATAAATCCTGAAAGTTTCGCTGAGTTTTCCAACGGTAAACGGACGAGGATCAACCATTTCTTTTGCGCCAAATTTTTGAGCTGCAATAGTTCCTGCACCAAGTTTCATTTCTCCGTGGGTCAATGTTGGGCCATCTTCGACAACTAAAACTCTTTTGCCCTTAATAACCGAAGGATCGTCAACTGCGATAGGCGAAGCGCCATCAATTACAATTGCATTTGGAGCAACTTTGGCAATGCTCTGACGAACAATCTGGATGGCTTCTGGTGCAGCACTGTCCATTTTGTTGATTACAGCAACATCACACATGCGCAAGGTTACTTCGCCGGGATAGTAACTCAATTCGTGACCAGGGCGATGCGGGTCAACAACGGTGATGTTAAGATCAGGTTTGTAGAACGGGAAATCGTTATTTCCGCCATCCCACAAAACAACATCACATCCATCAGGATCCTGCTCGGCTGCTCTTAAAATTGCTTCGTAATCAACGCCGGCGTAAATTACATTGCCACGGACAACGTGTGGTTCGTACTCCTCCATTTCTTCGACTGTGCATTTGTGTTTTGCAAGGTCGGCAATGGTAGCAAACCGCTGAACTTTTTGAGCTACAAGGTCACCATAAGGCATTGGGTGCCGCACAGCAACAACTTTTAGCCCTCTTTCCATCAGCAATTCGATAATGCGCCGTGAGGTCTGGCTCTTTCCGCAACCTGTTCTAACAGCTCCTACTGCAATTACTGGTTTGGTGCTTTTGAGCATGGTGTCTTTCGGCCCCAGAAGCATAAAATTTGCCCCGGCAGCATTTACAATGGCACTTACCGACATTACCCTGTTGTAAGGTACGTCGCTGTAAGAGAACACGCAATCGTCCGCTTGTAAATCTTTGATTAATTTAGGGAGGTCTTCTTCTGCATAAATTGGGATACCGTCCGGGTATAAATCACCAGCGAGTTCCGCCGGGTACTTCCTTCCGTCGATATCAGGAATCTGCGCAGCCGTAAAGGCCACAACATTGTACAGGTTATTTCCACGAAAATAGGTGTTAAAATTATGGAAATCCCTTCCTGCAGCACCAATAATGATTACATTTTTCTTCATTATTATTTTCCCTTTTTGAAAGTTAAACATTCGCTTTTTTATTAAAGCACGGCAAAGGTAATGGATTATAGATTCTGTACAAGTGTTTGTTTATGAGATTTTTTGAACATTCAAAACTATTTTGTTAATTTAATAACAATAAGATTGTTATGAGTTATTCATCGATTTTATTTTACTTTGTAAAATATTTTAAAAAGTAAGGGTTACTTATCATAAATCATCAACTCATGAACGAAATAAATCTGACTTCCGTCGAAAGTGCTTTTTACGAATTATCTGGTGTAAGACGCCAAACAACAGGCATTCCATACATTACTGTTGATAATTTTCCAAAACTGGGGCTATTGACAGCACTGCGTTTTTTGGAATGGGTTGCCGAAAATCCGGAAGGGGTAATCAGTCTTCCAACTGGCAAAACGCCTGAACACTTTATTAAATGGACGCATTATTTTTTGTCGAACTGGAATGAGATAAAAGCTCAGCAAATCAGGAACGCACACGGATTAAAAATAAAAGATAAGCCTGATTTGAGCAGGCTTCAGTTTGTTCAGATTGATGAGTTTTACCCGATTTCGTCAAGCCAGCACAACAGTTTTTATGATTATGTAAATAAATTTTATCTCGAAGGTTTTGGTTTGGATAAAAGCAGAAGTTTGCTGATAAACGCTGATGAAATCCCGCTTGCCGGAGGAAAACATTTTACTGAAATTTTTCCGGACCTAAAAGTTGATCTGAGCCTGAGATACCGCGAATGTCATAATTCTTTCGAGCGAATTCAGCAGCAATCCATTTTCTTAATCGATAACTGGTGTTCCGATTATGAAAAGAAAATAAGAGAAAAAGGCGGGATTGGTTTTTTCCTTGGCGGAATTGGCCCCGACGGGCATATCGCCTTTAATACCCGTGGGTCCGATCATTTCTCAACAACCCGGCTAACTGCGACAAATTTCGAAACTCAGGCAGTAGCTGCCGGCGACCTTGGCGGGATCGATGTTTCACGTAACCGGCTTGTGATCACCATCGGCCTCGAAACCATCACCTACAATCCCGATGCTGTGGCCATTATCATTGCTGCTGGCGAATCGAAAGCTGATGTCATCAAAAATTCGCTTGAAAATAGTCCATCAAACCTTTACCCGGCTTCGGTTTTAAATAAACTGAAAAATTCGAGGTTTTATCTTACCCGTGGCGCCGCAATTGGTCTTACCGATTCGCTAAAGTCATACTTTAAATGTGGCGACTGGACACACCAAAAAACTGAGAAGGCTGTTATCGAACTTTGCAAAAAGCTTAATAAATATGGCCATAATGTTACTGTTGATGATTTGAAAGGCGGGTCGTTTTGCCCCACAATTCCGGGTTTGGATGATTCGACAGTACCTGGTGTGGTAAATTCGATTTGGAAAAAAATGGAAAAGGGAATGCAACGGTTTGAGAATGAAGTTTTTTTGCATACAGGCCCGCATCACGATGATATTATGCTTGGGATACTTCCGCTGATTTCACGCCAATTGCGCTCGGCATCCAACGACCTGCATTTTGCCGTTTTAACCTCTGGATTTACAGCGGTCACCAATAGTTTTATCATTGATGCGCTCAAGGACACGATTAAATTTATGGATTCGGGGTTAATTCAAATGATTCAATATCCCGATTTTTTTGAATCAGGTTATAAGTTTAAATGGGATAAAGATGTTTCACATTATCTGAATAAAGTGGCTGCCGGCGAAGAATCGGAAAGGCGGCGTGGGCTTTGCCATCGTCTCATCAGGGCGATTGTTGATATTTACCATGTTAAAAGTGTCGAAGAACTAAGGAATGAAATTTTGGCTATTCTGAATAACCTCGAGAATTCGTATGATGGTGAAAAAAATCCGCCAAAAATTCAGACGTTCAAAGGGATGATTCGCGAGTTTGAGGAAGAATTGGTCTGGGCGCATTTTGGTGTGCAGGTCAGTCATGTTCATCATTTGAGGTTGGGATTTTACACTGGTGATATTTTCACCGAGCAACCCGAGCAAAATCGTGATGTAGCGCCGGTTTTGGAAATGCTCCGAAAACTTCAGCCTACCGTTATCAGCCTGGCCCTCGACCCCGAAGGAAGTGGTCCCGACACGCATTACAAAGTTTTGCAGGCCATAGCCGAGGCCGTGAGATTATGGAGCCTCGAAAAGGATTTGTCAGGTTTGAAAATCTGGGGATACCGAAACGTTTGGTTCCGTTTTCACCCGGCCGATGTTGAAGTGATAGCCCCGGTTTCGCTCAATGCGCTTTCGCTGATGGAAAGTGCCTTTGAAAATTGCTACCTGAGCCAGGTGGCTGCACCATTTCCTAGTTATCAGCTTGATGGGAAATTCAGCACCCTTGCCGCAAAAATCTGGGTTGAGCAGCATCGGGAAATCCAGCTTTTGATGGGTAAAAATTTCTTCTATGAGCATCCGCTTCCGCTGATCAGAGCCAGTCATGGGATGATTTACTACCGCGAAATGAACGTTGAAGAATTCCTGCAACAAGCCCGCGAACTCGAAAAATCGATGGAAGGACTGGCTGGATAAAAAGCAAATAGCAAAAAACAAATTACAAAATACGAGTTAGCAGATTTAGGATTTCAGATTTAGGATTGATGATTTGAAATTTGTGATTTGATATTTCACCCACCCATCTTTTTAAAAAACCTATTTTTGCCACCTGATAAAAAAATGTAATAATGATCGAAAAAATCCTGATTAACAAAATCGTCGAGGCAGTCAGCCTGATTTATGGACAAACCATTGATTCGAAATTGGTTTCGGTGCAAAAAACACGCAAAGAATTTACAGGCGACCTGACCATCGTTGTTTTTCCGTTTCTTAAAATCTCAAAAAAGTCACCCGAACAAACGGCCAACGACCTGGGTGCGTTTTTAACCGAAAATCTCGACGAAGTAACTGGTTTTAATGTTATTAAAGGTTTTCTTAATCTCGAAATCAGCCTTAAATACTGGCTCGATTTCTTTAATCAGAGTTTTTCGGATACAACTTTTGGTTTGGTTTCCGAAAAAGCAGGTGCTCCGGTTGTCGTGGAGTATTCATCGCCCAACACCAACAAACCGTTGCACCTTGGTCATATCCGCAATAACCTGTTGGGTTTTTCGGTAGCCAACCTGATAAATGCTGCCGGCAAAAATGCGATCAAGGTCAACCTGGTTAACGACCGCGGAATTCACATCTGTAAATCAATGCTCGCCTGGCAAAAATGGGGAAACTTGGAATCACCGGAATCCTCGGGTTTAAAGGGCGATCATTTGGTTGGGAAATATTATGTGATGTTCGACCAGCATTATAAAGCTGAAATTGCGCAATTGGTTTTGTCGGGTGTCGAAAAAGAACGCGCCGAAAAGGAAGCTCCTTTAATTGTTGAAGCTCAGGAAATGCTGCGCAGGTGGGAGGCTGGTGATGCCGGAACCCGCCAACTCTGGGAAATGATGAACGGTTGGGTTTATGCCGGTTTCGACGAAACTTATCGCCGCATGGGTGTCGATTTTGATAAAATGTATTACGAATCGCAAACCTACCTGCTTGGGCGTCAACTGGTCGAAGAAGGGCTTGCCGGTGGAGTACTTTTTAAAAAAGAAGACAACTCAGTCTGGTGCGACCTGACTGGTGATGGTTTGGACGAGAAACTTCTCCTGAGAGCCGATGGAACTTCGGTTTATATGACCCAGGACCTGGGAACGGCGCAAATGCGTGCCGACGAATTTCATGCCGGAAAATTGATTTATGTGGTTGGAAATGAGCAAAATTATCATTTTGATGTTTTGAAGCTAATTCTCAAAAAGCTTGGAAAACCATGGGCCGACAATATTTTGCATTTATCGTATGGGATGGTCGAATTGCCGCAGGGACGGATGAAATCGCGCGAAGGCACCGTGGTTGATGCCGACGACCTGATGGAAGAAATGTACAATACAGCCAAAACTACCACCGAAACCCTGGGCAAAATTGATGCCTTCGATGATGTCGAAAAGCACAATCTTTTTACCATGATCAGCCTTGGTGCGCTTAAGTATTATATTTTAAAAGTCGATCCAAAAAAGACCATGCTTTTTAATCCGGAGGAATCGATTGATTTTAATGGAAACACCGGGCCATTTATTCAATACACACATGCCAGGATTCGCTCTTTATTCAGGAAAGCAGCCGAACGAGGTTTAGCTGTTTCTACAGATGAAATTCCGCAATTAATTCTTCCAAAAGAAAAGGATCTTATTAAATTACTTCACGATTTCCCGGTTGTGGTGCACGAAGCAGCCGAAAATCTGAGTCCGGCACAGGTTGCAAATTACGTGTATGATCTGGCTAAAGAGTTTAACCAGTTTTATCAGGAAGTGCCTGTTTTAAAAGAAGAGGACACGGCAATGATCGCTTTCCGTCTTTCGTTAGCCGGATTTGTGGGTTCGGTGATAAAAACCTCTATGAAGCTGCTTGGAATCGAGGTTCCTGAAAAGATGTAGTTTGAGATCAGGAAAAACCCTGTTAGTGTGAACTGGCAGATGAAGCCGCGGAAGTAGCTACTGTCGCTGCAACAATCGAAGCAACAATAGCACTCTTGACGGCTTTCATTGTTTCGTTGGCTATGGTGGCCATACCATTTTCGGATGAAATCTCCTTGATTTTCTTGCGGGCTAACTTTCGCTCACTCCTTTCAAAAACCCTTCGTTCCATAAATGTTGCACCAACAAGGGCAATTAAAAATAATACATCTTTTTCGACATCCTGATTCCTCAACACCTTATCGCGAATGTTTTTTATCAAATCGTTGCGTTTTCTGGTTTCGTAAGGAAGATATCTGTAATATCTGAAGAAAAACAGCATCCGGGCTTCTTCTTTTTTCATCACCCGTTTTGCGATCATTTCTTCGAGAACCATTGTCTTTAAGAGGCGGCGAAAACGGAATCTAACGAAACGGTTTATCCATGCCGGAACTTTTTTGGTAGATCTGGCTTTTGCAATTTCTTTGACCACTACATCGAGCACAGGATCGGAACATGAAGTTGCATCATTTAGCATTATGCGTGTTCCCTTTAGGGTAATTCTTTCCATATCAGCAAGCTCGAGTAAAACGGCTCCTGCCAGCCCAAAGGGTAAATATTGGGTGAGTGGTCGACCCGTTTCGGGATGATAGGCTAGTAATACGTACTTTTCTTTTAAAGTTAGCTGCCTTTCAGTCATAATAGATAAATTTTTTAGTTTAAAACAAAGATAGAATTTCCTTTTTATCAGGCGCGATAATTCCTTTTTCGGTGATAATTCCAGTGATGAAATCAGCCGGGGTTACATCAAAAGCCGGATTTATGGCTGATGATCCTGGTGACGCCACCCTTATTTTTCTGATGATTCCATTGTCGTCGGGGCCGGTTTGGAAAAGTACTTCGTCGTCGCTTCGTTCCTCGATGATGATGTCGTTGCCACTTTTACAATCCAAATCGAAGGTTGAAGTTGGAGCGGCAATGTAGAATGGAATTCCAAAGTTCTTTGCAACAATAGCTTTTTCGAAGGTACCGATTTTGTTGGCAGTATCGCCATTTGCGGCAATGCGGTCGGCTCCCACAATCATCATATCCACTTTTCCTGCCGACATAAGCCAGGCTCCGGCATTGTCGGGAACGATCTGATGAGGCACACCTTCGTTGAAAAGTTCCCAGGCTGTGAGCCGCGCACCCTGGCTTCGGGGACGGGTTTCGTCAACCCAGACAAAAATATTTTTACCCGAATGATGGGCTTTGTAAATGGGTGAAAGTGCCGTTCCAAAATCCACAAAAGCCAGCCAACCAGCGTTGCAGTGGGTCTGTATGCGAAATCCCGGTTTGATGAGTTCGTTACCAAAATCGCCGATGGCCTGTGATGCAGCAGCATCTTCATCAGCAATATTTTGGGCTTCATGTTGAGCATTTTGGATGGAGATTTTCCCGGCCTCAAAAACCCGTTCAACAGCATAAAATAAATTGCGGGCAGTTGGCCGCGTAGCTTCAATTTCTTGTTTTGCCTTTTCGATAAAATTTTCAAAACCATTTTTTGGAGCTTTTAAAAATGCCTGCGCCATGGCAAATCCGGCAGCAGCGCCAATTGCGCCAGCACCGCGAACCATCATGGTTTTTATCGAATGACAAGTAGTGAGATAATCTTCCGATTCGAAAATCTTAAACTCAAAAGGCAGCAGATTTTGCTCGATCATAAAAACCGAGGAGCCCTCCATCCATATAGTCCGATACTCTTTTCCGTTAACTTTCATTTTTAACCACATTAACCACAATAGGCACATCAGATCACAATAGATTTTATCAAGTGAAAAAATGAGAAGCCTTTCGCAAAATTCAATAACTCTTTCATAAAATTGTTTCTAACTCCAAATACTTTAGGCACTCTAAGTACTCCTAACTCCTAACTTCAAATACTTCATCTACTTTAAGTACTTTAGGCACTTTAAGTACTCCTAACTCCTAACTTCTTTATCTCAAAGCATTAACCGCAATCCATGCCATCAGTCCCATTCCTGTTTCTAGGGATTTTTCATCCACATCAAAAGTGGAAGTATGAAGGTTTGAGATGATCCCGCGCTTCTCATTGCGCACCCCGAGCCTGTAAAAACAGGACGGCGCTTCGCGGGCAAAATAGGAGAAATCTTCCGCAGTCATCCGGAGTGGCAAATCGACCACGTTTTCCTGACCAAGAAATTCGATAGCCCAATCTTTGGTTTTTCCAGTAATTTCGGGATCGTTGTAAACGAAAGGATACCCTGAATCGATAAAAACATCGCAACTTCCGCCCATGCCTTCGGCAATACTCTGCGCCATTTTAGTAATTTTCTGGTGAGCCTGTTTTCGCCAGGCTTCATCAAAAGTGCGGATGGTGCCCTCAACAACCACTTTGTCGGGAATAACGTTGGTGCGGCCATCGCCGATAATCCTGCCAAACGAAAGCACCGTTGGCACCGTCGGTGAAGCATTACGGCTGACAATTTGCTGCAACGCAACGATGATGTGCGAAGCGATCAACACAGGATCGATCACATTCATTGGCTGTGCTGCATGGCCACCTTTACCTCTGACGGTAAGGAAAACCTCATCCGTCGAAGCCATGTATTCGCCACTTCGCATGCCTACTTTTCCAGCTTCCAGTTCAGGATAAACATGTTGTCCGAATACATGAGCCGGCCTTGGATTTTCCATCGCACCTGCTTTAATCATCCTGATTGCACCGCCCGGATAACGCTCTTCGGAAGGCTGGAAAAATAATTTTACGGTGCCTTCAAAATCATCACTCATCGCCTTCAAAATTCGCGCTGCGCCCAGCAGTGAAGCGGTATGAGCGTCATGACCACAGGCATGCATCACCCCTTCATTTTTGGATTTATAGGTCACCTCATTTTCTTCAAAAATGGGCAAAGCATCCATGTCGGCGCGCAATGCGATGGTTTTATGAGAAGGATTTTTACCTTGGATAAGCGCAACGATACCTGTTTCGGCAACGCCTTCCTGAAAAGGAATTCCCATCTCAGCTAACTTTGAAGCCACAAATGCAGCAGTTTTAAATTCGCGGGTTGAAAGCTCGGGATTGGCGTGCAGGTGTCGTCTGATGCCGGTTATATCCGCCAGATACGACCTGGCGAGGATCTTGATTCTCGATTTAAGATGTTCCATTATTGAGTGTTTGTTCCGGCAAAAGTAGGAATTTCAAAATTCAAATTACAAAAATCAAAATCCAAAAATCCAAAAAACCAAAACCAAATATCAAAACCCAAAACCTTCATTTGGCAAAGCGCAAAGCGAGGAGCGCATAACAAAGAGTGCAGCCATTCCATACTTCCATCATTCCATCATTCCAATCGTCGAATCGTCGAATTGTCGAATTATTCCATCCTTCCATTCTTCTCATTGTCGAATTATCAAATTGTCGAATTTTTCCATTCTTCCATCTTTCCATTCTTCCATTGTCGAATTGTCGAATTGCCGAATTGCCACATTTTTCCAATCTTCCTTCTTTCCATTTCCCCCCTGTTGATAAAAATAAATGAGTCTTCGTAAATGCCAAGCCTTGTTAATTACTATTTTTGGCACATGGCAGAAAATGAATTTACAAACACAGATCAGGATAAAAGAACGCAGGCAGGATCACGTCCAAAACCCGCGCGAACACTAACTCAAAGCCTTTTTGAGTATGGCAAGATTCCACCACAGGCACTCGACCTCGAAGAGGCTGTTTTGGGAGCTTTATTGCTGGAACAAAATGCTTTAAATGCGGTTATCGATTTTTTGAAGCCGGACGTTTTTTAC
The DNA here is from genome assembly GCA_903944895.1 of uncultured Bacteroidota bacterium. Taxonomy (GTDB): domain Bacteria; phylum Bacteroidota; class Bacteroidia; order Bacteroidales; family 4484-276; genus CAJATL01. The sequence goes on along the minus strand of CAJATL010000060.1, from coordinate 33,752 downwards.
ACCGAAGCACACAAACGGATTTATACCGCTATCCAGGATTTGTTCACCAAACAGCAGCCCATCGACTTGCTGACGGTAACCCATGAGCTTAAGTCGAAAGGCGATCTCGAACTTGCGGGCGGCCCGTTTTATATTGCCCAGCTTACACGACGGGTGGCTTCGGCGGCAAATATCGAATTTCATGCGAGAATAATTACCCAAAAATACATTCAGCGTCGGCTAATCGAGATTTCTTCTGAGATTTCAAAAGAGGCTTTTGAAGATACCGCCGATGTTTTCGATTTGCTCGACAGGGCTGAACAGAAACTTTTTTCGGTGAGCGAAAATAACCTTCGCCGCGATCACAGCAACATGTCAACCCTGGTGGCTGAGGCTATTAAAAATATCGAAGCTGCCAAAAACCACGACGGAACCTATCGCGGGGTGCCTTCAGGATTTTCGCAACTCGACCGCGTTACCGGAGGTTGGCAGAAATCGGATCTTGTGGTAATCGCCGCAAGGCCGGGTATGGGTAAAACGGCTTTTGTGCTTTCGATGGCCCGCAACATCTCCGTCGATTTTAAAAGACCTGTTGCCATTTTCTCACTCGAAATGGCAGCCGTTCAGTTGGTTACCAGGCTCATCGCCTCCGAAACCCATCTTGCAGCCGACAAGCTTAAAAAAGGAGAACTGCAGGATTACGAATGGCAGCAATTGAACACCAAAATCGGCAGGTTGGTTGATGCCCCGCTTTACATCGACGATACGCCCGCCCTTTCGATTTTTGAGTTGCGTGCAAAAGCCCGCCGCATGAAGCAGCAGTACAACATCGAAATGGTGATTATCGATTATATCCAGTTGATGCAATCGTCGGGCGACAGCAAGGGAAACCGCGAACAGGAAATCAGCAGTATTTCGCGTTCGTTAAAAAGTCTTGCCAAAGAACTCGACATCCCTATAATTGCTTTGTCGCAGCTCAACCGTTCCGTTGAAACGCGCGGCGGACTCAAAAAGCCAATGCTTTCCGACCTTCGCGAATCCGGCGCCATCGAGCAGGATTCGGATATGGTGCTCTTTATTTATCGTCCCGAATATTATAAATTCGATACGATGGACGATCAGAACCAAACGCCATCCAAAGGGAAAGCCGAACTTATCATTGCAAAACACCGTAACGGAGCGCTCGAAGACATCCGTTTGCGTTTTATTGCCGAATTTGCCCAGTTTGCCGATGACGACGACGGCAGCTACAATCCCGACGAAGGAATGCGTCCCAATGATGGTTTCGAAAACAACAGTTACACCGTTCCATCAAAAATGAATCTCGATATGGGTGATGAGTCCGAAGATTTCGACAAGGATAGTTACCCGGATAGTTATCTTAATCCCAACGGATTAACCGATAAAACGCCGTTTTAATTCAATTTAAAAGGCTGTTTGGAAATTTAGGAAATATGACAGATTAAGCCGAAGTAATAAAACGCTTTCAGAAGGTGGCAATTTTAGCAAGAATAGTTATAAAATCCTATCCTCGAACGGTTGAAACTATACAAAAATTCAATCTTCTCTTTCTTTCTTTGAACCCCCGTTTTGGGGGATGATGGATAAAACGCTAAACGTTAGCGTTCACTGGTTAAAGGAGCCTGACAATGATAAAAGATAAATTTATGCCAATGAATAAAATATTTGGAGCTTTCTCAATAGTAATTGTAGTATTTCTACTTTTTGCAATTAGCTGTAAAAAAGATTCAGAAAATAACACTGTAGCTGCTACCGTGACTGATATTGATGGTAATGTTTATCACACATTGATCATTGGGACTCAAGTTTGGATGGTTGAGAATCTGAAAGTAATTAAATATCGGAATGGTGATTTAATAGGTACAACCGCACCAGACACATTGGATATCACCGGTGAAAATGAACCAAAATACCATTGGGCAAGTTCTGGATTTGAAGACAGCGTAGCCACCTATGGTCGTTTATATACATGGTATGCCGTGACCGACTGCCGTAATGTTTGCCCAAGTGGTTGGCATGTACCATCTGATGTTGAATGGACAACCACAGAAGAATACCTTATTACCAATGGTTATAATTACGATGGCACAACTACTGGAAATAATATTGCCAAATCGATGGCTGACAAAACAAACTGGTTTTTATCAACCAATCCTGGATCAGTTGGTAATACGGATTACCCCACCTATAGAAACAAAAGTGGCTTCACCGCACTTCCTGGGGGATACCGCAGTTCCGAAGGCACTTTTCTCAACACTGGCATCAGCAATGACTGGTGGTGTTCTACCGATAGCAGTTCAAACAATGCCTGGTTTAGAAACCTGTATTACAGTTACAGCGATGTGTTCAGAAGCAACTATGCTAAGAGCTCAGGCTTTTCGGTCCGTTGTTTAAGGGATTAGCAACTATTTGACATTTTTTTGTTTTTATATTTTCCACTAAGATGCCGATTATTTTAATTTCAGAATTTGATCTCCTCGTCGGTCAGTTTTAGACTATAAATTAGAATATCAGCATAACAATAACCAACGAAACGCTGACATAATATATAAGAAATTGGGCAACAGTGCTCCAATTGAACGATGTTTTCCACCTTTAGCTTTGTGTGATTTGACATGAAATCGCCTGCTATCCCCAACTTTCAACTCGACACATTTCCCCCTTTTTGTAGTTCGGAAAAACAAACTACAAGTTTTTCGAAAGCCATTAAAATTATCTTTAGTTTTGTCCTATCAAAGTTTAAAGGATGCAAATTAAATTTCAACACAAAGCATAATCATGAAAAATAAACCGAATTTCATACTATTCCTTATCCTTTTATCTTGTTCAATTTTAGCATTTGGTCAAACCAATTCAAATCTCCAGCCAGGTATCGATCGTTGGAAAGTCAAGATTTCAGCACCAAAATTCACAACAAACGACGATGCTAAACCAGTTCCCTTAAAAAAACTAATCATCCTTCCCCTTCTCGAAAAAGAATATAGTACCAACAAATATTCCGATACACTGATCCCCAAAAAAGTTGAAACATTAACCGAAGGCGACATCATTTCTACCAAAGGATATTTACATTTGGTTGCATTGGAAAACTCAAGTACCGACCACCGCGACGGAGATTACCACATTCAGTTAACACTCAACCCCACATGGAGCGATTCCTGTTTTATCGTCGAAATACCTTACGAAGAATTTGTTTCAAACCCTCAATTGAAAACATTGTTTGCGCAAAACCGAAGTTTTATCCGGAAAAACCTACTCAAAAACGAAACCAAAGACCCTTCAACCACCGGCAACATTATGCAAAATCAGGTTTATGTTAAAGTAACCGGACAGCTTTTCTACGATGCCATCCATGCAAGCCAGATGCGCAATCCCGATCCTGCCAAACGGAAATACCGGGGCAAAAAAGGCCGGAACACAACACCTTCGCATTCCTACACAGCCTGGGAAATTCACCCTGTTACCAATATCGAATTTACCCCTAAACCCCGGTAAATCCTTTAAGTTTTTCTATCAACCATCAAATATCCTAACCTTTACCAACCAGAAATAAAACATCCAAACCTGAAATAGTTTTTACTTTTGGTGAAAGTGTAAAAATCAAAAAGGATGATGATGGAAAACTTGGACATTTGCACAAACAATTATTCTCAAATTAAACCTTTAGCATCATTTTTGAATAAAAAATATCAAAAAAATTATAAATCTGTTAACCATTTTAAACATGAAAAAATCAGAACCTATTTCATTTATCGAAATGAAGTCCTTTTTAATTGATAAATTCCGTGAATTTTCAATTGATGAATTTTATTTTGGGAAGCATCCCTACTTTATTTACCACGAATCAGATGAGCCAAAAATTGATGTCAACAAAGTTTTAAAAGTATTACACGAAAAATATGATATTATTTATTTCCATCTTAATGATGCCATGATGCAAGAGCTTTTTAGTGAAAGTAAGATTTCATATCATTTTCGAGAAAACCGCGAAGATGCTATCAAAATAGCGGAAATAACGAAAGAATTAAATGAACTTAACAATAATTATTACGTGTGGGAGCAATTTATTTCCAAGATTAATAATGAGATATTTAATTCAGTATTTTTAAAGAATCATGACTATTATTTCAGAGAAGATTCTGCTGATCTAAAGAATTTTAGGATTTGGGCACTTGATAATTTTGAGATCATAAGAAATTATGAAGCATATAAATTGAAGGAATTAAAATCATTTGATAATACGCAAAAAAAACTCTCGGATGAAATAGATTTAATAGCCACCAGCATCGAAGAGCATAACCAAAATTTGGAAAACCTTGACCAAGAGTTTACCGAAATAAAAAATTTGATTGATAATTTACCGGCAATTGAAAGTGAAAACTTAAAAAGAATTGATGAAATTGAAGATGAAATCAATAAACTAACTGTATTAAAAGAAAAAAAACCATACAAAAGCCAAATTGTAAACTTACTTAATGAGAAAGAAGCAATTCCGTTTAAATTTAATGAAAATAAAAAGAGATTAGATGATAGTTTAATAGAACTGAACAAGAAAAAATATGAAATCGAAATTCAAAAAATAAATCTCTCAAATAAAAAAACTGAAAATGAGAATAAAATAATTGAAAATGAAAGTTCTAAGGAAACCTTTGTCAACAAAATCATCCTGTTTAATATCGAAAATGAACTATCAGCGCTAAATTCATTAACCCGGTTCCTTTTGCATGAAATTGTGGTTTTTTCCTATGAGAAATATAGATTTGTGGAGGCTAAAGAAAACTTGAACGTCCTGTTTTTCGAAATTTACAATAAATATGAATTATTCGGCACCCTTGAATGGAAAAAGGGATTAAACAATATTTTCAAACAAGAGATAAATTCAGCTTTAATATTTGCTGTTTACCAAAGTTTTGACTTTTTTAAGCCCAAATTTGCTCAAATTCGTCACGAATTAAAACATAAATCAGGCAATAGTCTCTGCCGCAGATACCAGGAAAATACAATCGAAACAGCCGAAATTGATGTTTTATTTCCTGTTTTTTGTTCCCTAAAAAATGCACTAAAAAGTACTTTTGTTTTAAAAAACCACAATAATGTTTTCTACTTAAACTTAAATAATGGAATTTATGCTAAAATTATAGCCTGGCAGAGTAAAATAATGAGTGACGATTTAACATTAGCATTAACCTATACAAAAGATGGTTTTCAAAAGAACTGTGAGATTTTTAGCGGTTACACCAAGTCGGGATTTATTTTAAACCAAGGTGTCTATATGAACTATAAAGAATGGTCTTTTGAGATTTCATTTGAGGCTGATGCACTTTTAATACAGAATTTTAATTCCTTTCAGCAAATTCAAAGCATTCCAGACGGAGCAAAATCCGATTATGAAGAAGAACAACGAAGAAATGACGATGATGATGATTAGACCAATGATGAATTAAGACGTTGCTAAAGGGCTTTTCAAAATTAGGAGAAGCCCTTTTTAGTACATTTTTTATTAACTGTAATCTCATTCCTGCATTGCTATTCCCGCTTCATAAATACCTCCTCCTCCTTGATCTCAATCCTCTCAAAAAAGGCATGAAAATATCTCCGAACCCTTTTTCCCCCAGCGCCTTCAGTGCGAAATTATGGTAGCAATCACCCCCAACCCACCTTTAAAAGCCTCATCGAGGCGACATTATCAAAACACAGATGACGCTTCATAAATCTGCGTAAATCCGCCCAATCCGCGTCATCCGCGTTCTATTTCACCCCCCAAGCGCCGACAGCGCGTCATTATGGTAGCAACCACCCCCAACCCTCCTTTAAAAGCCTCATCGAGGCTACATTATCAAAACACAGATGACGCTTCATAAATCCGCGCCAATCCGCCCAATCCGCGTCATCCGCGTTCTATTACACCTTCAAGCACCGTAGGCGCGACATTATGGTAGCAAACACCCCCAACCCACCTTTAAAAGCCTCGTCGAGGCGACATTATCCAAACATCTAATCCGCGCCAATCCGCCCAATCCGTCCCGATAGCTATCGGGATCCGCGTTCCAAAAAAAACCTCACACCCCCTCCATCTTAAACACCAGCTCCTTCATTTCACCCTCACTCAGATAAAGCTGTAAAACCTCCTCCTTATAACCCGGTTTACTTGCCGTAACCACATACGTCCCTGCTGCCAGCGTCTTCACCACAAAACCACCCTTTGCCGCAGTCTTTTTGGTCAGCACCAGCGCCCCTTCCAGCACAAACTTCACCGTAGCCACCGGCAATGGATTCCCCGTTGCCACCTCAGTAACCACGCATTTCACCGCCAGACTACCCGCACCCGTCACCACAATTTTCCGCGCCGTTTTATAACCATTATAAAAATTCGGTTGTGTATTCCGAACAATCTCCACCGTAACATCAATATTATCCAAAGCCCCGTCGGCAGTCTTAAACAGCGAAGCCAGCAACATCGTAGCCTGTTTCCGTTCCGTAATCCCTAAGCGGGGTTTCGGAACCTCCGTATTATACGCCGTAATCGCATTCTGCAAAGCCGTCTGCGAAGCAGCCGTTATTCCGTAAGTCGCTAATGCAGCTAAGTTCGACTGTGCCCGGTCGTAAATACCCTGAGCAGCATCCCGCAACGTAGTATCCGGAAACCTTTTAAGCTCCGATTCACTGTAATTAACCTCCGCCAGCAACGTCTGATTATTGTTCAGTTTCGCATAAGCCGTCACTTTCCGCGCCGTATCAACGGCAAGCCCGATAAGCGTTTTTTTCGCCCCCCCCTTATTAGCCGCAATCCCCGTTTTATCAAAAACCTGCAACGTACTACTCGCTTGAATCTGCGTAATAGCCCCCTGAAACGCCGTCTGATTAGCCGCAAAATTGGGCAAAGTCGTCATAATGGTACTGTTGGCCGTCATAAAATCACGAGTAGCCAGATACATGCTTAGTTTACTCTCCTGATAATTTGTCATGATTTTTAGATTTTAATAATGAATAAATGAATTATCGATTTAAAAACACGCCGAAAGGTACAACTTTTTTTTAAATCTCCAAATATTCAATTGCAAATCATTAAGATTGAATTGCGATAAGAAGAGATTGTATTACGATAAGAAGAGATTCAATTGCGATGACAAGAGATTGAATTGCGATCTTTTGAGATTGAATTGCGAACCATTGAGATTGGTTTGCGATAAGAAGAAATTCAATTGTGATGCTAAGAGTTTTAATTGCGAACCATTGAGATTGAATTGTGATGAGAAGAGATTTAATTGTAATGAGAAGAGATTCAATTGCGAACCATGGAGATTGAGTTGTGATAAGAAGAGAATGAATTGCGATAAGAAGAGATTCAATTGAGATAAGAAGAGATTGATTTGCGATAAGAAGAGATAGTATTGCGATAAGAAGAGATTCAGTTATGATGAGAAGAGATTCAATTGTGATAAGAAGAGAATGAATTGCGATAAGAAGAGAATCAATTGCGATGAGAAGAGATTCAAATGCGATTAGAAGAGATTGATTTGCGATAAGAAGAGATTCAGTTTCGATAAGAAGAGATTCAATTGCGATGCCAAGAGATTCAATTGCGATCTATTGAGATTCAATTGTGATGAGAAGAGATTTAATTACGATGAGAAGAGATTCAATGGCGATGCCAAGAGATTCAATTGCGAACCCTTGAGATTGATTTGCGAACCAATGTGATTCAAATCTGCAAACTCCTAAACCAAGTCTTCAAATTCTTCTTTTAATGCTTCAAATAGGCGGCATTATTACAATATAAAATCAGCGTTAATCCGCCCAATCCGCGTCATCCGCGTTCTATTCCAAATCATCCGCGTTCTATTCCAAATCATCCGCGTTCTATTCCAAATCATCCGCGTTCCATTCCAAATCATCCGCGTTCCAATCCGCGTCATCCGCGTTCTATTCCAAATCATCCCTTTAAATTTTCTTAACAGCGATTAAAGCAATAATTTAGCCCGCTTTCCATTATTATACTTTTAAACAAAACAAACATCAGCAATGAAGCGACTTTTCCTCATTTTCATATTTTCACTTACCATTTTGTCAAGTCATGCAGCCTACGTGCTCATTCAGATGGATGAAACCCAGAAAAATCACCTCAAAGCCTACGGCATTGCTTACTGGGTGCTCGAAAGAGACGTCGAGGTGAGCTGGCTGCTCAACTACCGTGGCGGCAGTTTCATGATTCAGTTTCACAAAGACATCGAAAACGAATGTATCATCCGCGGCGTTTCGTACGAAATACTTGCCGATGTGCAGGCTGCTGCTGTGATCCAGGAAATCTCCAATCCCGAGGTCAACCAGGATGAAGTGAAACTGCAAAAGGCACCTAAGATTGCCGTTTATTCGCCCAAGAATAAGCTGCCGTGGGATGATGCCGTAACCCTGGCGCTCACTTATGCCGAGATTCCTTACGACGTTGTTTACGACCAGGAACTCATGCAAGGTTTGCTGCCGATGTACGACTGGCTTCACCTTCATCATGAGGATTTTACAGGACAATACGGCAAATTCTGGATGTCGTTCAAAAATACGGCCTGGTATCAGGAAGATGTAAGAATCAGCGAAGAAAATGCCCGTTTGCTGGGTTTCGACAAGGTTTCGGATTTGAAACTTGCTGTTGCCAAAAAAATCAGGGATTTTGTAACCGGTGGCGGATATTTATTTTCGATGTGTTCGGCACCCGATAGTTTTGACCTCTCACTTGCCGCCGAGGGCCACGATATATGCGATGTAATGTTCGACGGCGATCCACCAGATCCCAACGCAAATGAAAAACTGAATTTCGAAAACTGTTTTGCCTTCTCCAATTTTTCAATTGTCTCAAATCCTTATCAATACGAAGTTTCGACCATTGATGTTACCGAAACCAGGCCTAAAACAATCAATGAAAAGAATGATTTCTTTACACTTTTTGATTATTCTGCAAAATGGGATCCGGTGCCAACCATGCTTTGCCAGAACCACATGCAGGTAATTAAGGGATTTATGGGACAGACAACGGCTTTTAACAAAAAGTACGTTAAGTCGAATGTGCTGGTGATGGGCGAATTTAAGTCTGCCGACGAAGCACGCTATGTTCACGGCGAATACGGAAACGGTACTTTTACTTTTCTGGGAGGCCACGACCCAGAAGATTATCGCCATTTGGTTGGAGATCCTACCACCGACCTTAATCTTTTCCCAAATTCGCCCGGCTACCGGTTGATTTTGAATAATGTTTTATTCCCGGCAGCAAAAAAGAAAAAACAAAAAACGTAGGATTATTTTTTAGAAAAGTATTCAGCCCTGACAGCGTTTTAAACACTGTCGGGGCTTTGTTTTTAGCAACTCAGGTAAGTGGTAATTCTTTCGCCTTTTAAGCTGGAAAACTCCCGCATCTGGTGCACCGTGAGGCACGAATGAACCGGTAAAATTCCGATAAAACTTCCGATTTTTATATTTTTTAGCTGTTCCGGCGTGGTTTTAATGATACCGTGTTCCTGCGACAGCGATTTTACAAAGGTATTTGGCAAAGGCTCCTGCCAGCCACTTTTGTCAAAAAAGACCACGAGTCCAAAAATCCGGTTTCCGTCGTTATCAGTAATAAAATCTTTAGATAGATGAATGGCTCCGCCATAAATAACCAGTTCGTTGCGATCGGTGTTTTTGGCTACAACCGGGCAGGCCAGCACCACAGCTATGTCGGCGAAACCGCATGAACCAAGATTTTGCTGCATCACATCATAAAACACAAAATTCCCGGGACGGATTTCGTCGATACCCGAAAAGTCGCTGATAATGCTCATCGAAGGTGTGTCGCCAACTGAAATCTTGGGATGGATGTCGTGCAGGTCAAGAAAAGCTTTCAATGAATTTACTTTGCTGATGCTTTCGTGATGGATGCGCTGGATTTCGTCAGTATTTCCGGCGTGGTAGGTGTTGCCGTTGTGCACAATAAAACCTTCAAATTCGTGATGGTGGGCGTGTAGAATTTCGAGGATCAGGATTAAGATATTTTCATGATCATCAACCGGAATTCCCGTGCGATGATAGCCGGCATCAATTTTTATGAAGATTCCTGTTTTTGATTTGATATTATCTTCAACAAAAACGAAGGCTTCCATGCTTTCGATAAGCAGGTTTAGACGGATGGTTTTTGCGAGCATGTTGATTTCGTCGGCTTCAGCAAAATTTACCGGAAAAGCGATGCTGATGTCCTTCCAGCCGTGGCTTGCGAAATATCTGGCCATGGTCACCGACGAAACCGTGATGGCCTCTACACCGGCATTTCTGAACCATTCGCCAACTTCTGCCGATTGGTGTGTTTTAAAATGCGGACGGAATTTCACTCCCTGCCGTTCGGCTTTTTCCTTCATTTTATGGATGTTTTGAAGGCATTTTTCTTTATCGATCAATAGGGTAGGGCGTTTAAGTTTCATAGCTATGTTTTTTTCAAAGATAAAAAATATTTGGTTGCTTTTTGGTGTTAAGATGATTCTATGAATTTTTGAAAGTACGAAAATGATAAAAACACTTAAGCGCTGCGCAGTGTTGTTCATCCCGCTGATGCTGATTTTTTCATGCTCCGGAGGCAGTGAAGAAATCATCACCGAACGAATCGTTTACGATGTAAGCATCAAAAATACCGATCCAAACGCTGATTGGTGGGACAACAGCCTACCTGGGCCTTATCGCGACAAACTGATCAGCAGGATGATGGATGAAGCTGTTTCAGGGAAAGTTGCAGTATTTTCGGCCATCGGGAAAAAGCTTACCATCGCTGAGATCAAAAATATCGGAACCGAAACCATTTCAGCTACTTTTCAGCGTGCTGATTCGCCTTATGATTCCTACGACACCATTATCAGGCAGGAGTTGGATTTGCGAAATATCACCAGAATCCGTTTTCTCGAAGAATGGCGTTTTGACAGCAAAAATCATCTGATCGATAAAAAAATCCTGGGCATGGCGCCGATGACCGAAAGCTACGATCCGGATGGAAACCTGCGTGGTTACGAAGCTTTGTTCTGGATTTATGAAGATGGGAAAGTGCCCTTTGAGCGTTAAGACTTTTGGGAAATTAAGATTGCTCGCTGTTTGTTGCTTCCCGTTTTTTAACCGCCCTGCTGATTAATAAAATTATTGTTGCCAGCCATGCCAATGGATAAGGAAGAATAAGTGTGCCCCACCACCATGATAAGCTGGAATTGCCTCCAAACCCGCCAAGTGATGACAAATAAAACATGGCAAATACTCCAACTACAATCATGATAAATGATGTCAGGAAAATTTTCCAATGACGGTCGCGGCTGAGCCAGGTTGCTAATGCAAGCAGCGCACTGCCTGCAATGATGAGTAACGATCCTTCCAATGGATCAATTGCACCGAGAATTAAAGCCACAACGCCAACTTTGTAAAAAACGCGGTTCCATTTTACAGGCTTTCCGGTTTTGGATTTTTCATTATTTAGCTTTGTTTCCATGATTATTTAGCTTTGTTTTGAATGATTTATAAAACATTTCAACGTATGTTCCCCAGCCTTTTTAACGATGAAACCTTCGGATATGTTTTTATCGGAACGATCCTGTTTTAAACAGAATTTGGAGGTGATAAAATCAAAGTTCCTGTTGAGCTGTTTTTCTTTTAGAATAAGATCATACGTTGTTGTGATATTAAAAAATTATGAGGTTGTCTCAAAATGAAATATTTAACCGCAGAGAACCGCAGAGTTGTATCGCAGAGAACCGCAAAGATAATTATTTCAACGTGTTGTCTTTGCGGCCCTCTGCGTCTTTCTTTGTGTACGTTGCGTTTTAAAAACATTTGAGACTGCCTCGTTTTATTACAAACTCTTTATGAAAAATATACCCGCTCAAAAATGCTGATAAATCTATTTTACAAATGGGTTTTTAGTTTTGATTTGAATACAAAACCAGCCTGAACTTTTCAAAATGCTATGCTAAAAACCCTACTTTTGCCGCCAGTTTAAAATCTATGGAATATCAATATTCAAAACTCAGCAACGGCATCCGGCTCATCCACAAAATGGCCAACAGCCCGGTTGCACATTGCGGGATAATCATCAATGCCGGTTCGCGGGATGAACTGCCCGAAGAAACCGGCATTGCGCATTTTATCGAGCATGTTATTTTTAAAGGTACCAACAAACGAAAAGCCTGGCATGTTATCAGCCGGCTCGAGGATGTGGGCGGCGACTTAAATGCTTACACCAGCAAGGAAGAAACTTTTGTTTACGCTTCGTTCCTGAGCCGGTATTACGAACGTTCCCTCGAGTTATTTGCCGATATTCTTTTCAATTCGTCGTTTCCCGAAAAGGAACTCGAAAAGGAAAAAGATGTCATTATCGATGAGATCAATTCCTATCTCGATTCACCTTCCGAGCTTATTTTTGATGAATTTGAAGAGGTGCTTTTTACCGATCACCCCATCGGGCACAGCATTCTGGGAAGTCCGGAATCGGTGAAAAGTTTTGGCAGGCAGCATATTCAATCGTTCATGCAGCGCAATTATCTCACCGACAGGATGGTGATTTGCTCGGTTGGGAATATCGATTTCGGGAAGTTCGTCATACTTTGTGAGAAGTATTTCGGGCATATCCCCGCTTCAGGCGGAAAAAACGAACGGACACCATTTGCCGGCTACAAGCCTTCGATTATTCAGGCAAATAAATCAAATGTACAGGTGCATTGCATGTTGGGAAATGTTGCGTACGACATTACCAACGAGCGCAAAAACAGTCTGGCGCTGCTCACCAACATCCTGGGTGGACCGGGCATGAATTCGAGGTTAAACATGGCCATCCGCGAAAAGCACGGCTATTCCTACAATATCGAGGCGCACTACCAGCCTTATTGCGACACAGGGATTTTCAACATCTACCTGGGCACCGACACCGAATTCCTCGAAAAGTCACTCAAACTGGTTCACAAAGAATTGAAAAACCTTCGCGATTCCGAATTGGGAACGCTGCAATTGCACAAGGCAAAGCAACAGATTATCGGTCAGATTGCCATTTCACTCGAGTCGAACCTTGCCGAAATGGTGTCGATCGGTAAAAGCCACCTCTTTTATGATCGCGTGGATACCATCGAGGATATGATTAAAAAAATTGAGGCGATTTCGTCGAAAGACCTGCTCGAAATTGCCAACGAAATATTTATTCCAGAACAATTTAGCATGTTAACCTATCTTCCCAAGCAGGAATAATTCCGGCTAAACCGGAAGAAAATTCCACCAAATCACCAAAGTTTAGAATTTCACAAAATGAAAGGTAACCATGAAATTTGTCCGGCAACTCCAAATCTGTAAATTAAATTATCTAATTACCAGGTTCGGATTTCCCAATTTCCCAATTGTCGAATTATCGAATTATCGAATTGTCGAATTGCCGAATTTCCCAATTGTCGAATTATCAAATTGTCGAATTGACTAATTTTCCATTAAATGAAAAAACCAGATTACCAATCCACCGTAGAAGCGTTTGAAAACTATGCCATCGGGCATACTTCTCCCGAACCTGATTATTTGTATGAGCTTTATCGCGAAACAAATCTGAAAACGATGTATCCGCGCATGTTGTCGGGGCATTTCCAGGGCAAGTTCCTCACAATGATTTGCGCGATGCTTAAACCGGAGCGTGTCCTCGAAATCGGGACTTTTACAGGTTATTCGGCAATAAGTCTGGCTCTTGGACTTCCCGAAAAGGGGATAATTCACACCATCGACAGTAACATCGAATCGGTTGAAATTGGTTTGAAATATTTCGACAGGGCAGGGGTGAAGGATAAAATTATTACGCACATTGGCAATGCCCTCGAAATTATTCCTGGAATCGACGAAACCTTCGACCTTGTTTTTATTGATGCCGACAAAGAAAACTATCTCAATTATTATCACCTGGTTTTTGATAAACTCCTCAAAGGCGGGATTATCCTTGCCGACAATGCTTTTTGGGATGGAAAAGTGCTTTCAGAACCCGACAAGGCCGACCGTGAGGCACTTGGTATCATCGAGTTTAACGACTTCATCCAAAACGATTCACGCGTCGAAAATATCCTCGTCCCAATCCGCGATGGATTGATGATGGTGAGGAAACTGTAATCATTTATCAAGGAGAACTCCAAAGTAAAACTCAAATTGCAAATCTCAAAACTCAAAATTCATCCCTATAGCTATCAGGACAAAACTCAAATTAGAATTGTCAATTTTAACTTGGGGTGAAGCGCAATTCAAAGTGTAAATCCGAAAATAAATCTTTGTGCTCTCCGTGTCTCCGTGGTTAAAACAATTTACTTTTGTTTTAAAATCAGAATTATGAAAAAAATTGCTGTATTTCCGGGTTCTTTCGATCCGATTACCCGCGGGCACGAAAACATCATCAAAAGAGCGCTTCCGCTTTTCGATCAGATCATCATCGCCATTGGCGAAAACCAGGATAAAAAGAGCTTTTTCCCACTCGAAAAACGAATCGGATTTCTAAACCATGTTTTTAAAAATGAGCCTGGAATTGTAATTGCCAAATATTCCGGGCTTACTGTAGAGTTCTGTAAAAAAGTTGATGCAGGCTATATTCTCCGCGGGTTGCGTACTTCGGCCGACTTCGAATTTGAGCGGTCCATCGGCCAGGTAAACAAGAAACTTTTACCCAATATCGAAACTGTTTTTTTCCTTACAACGCCCGAATTTACGGCAATTACTTCGTCGGTGGTGCGGGATATTATCAGGCATGGCGGCGACCCCAGCCAGTTTGTCCCCGACGGTCTTATTTTCAGTTAGCCGGACCGTTTGTGCCGGAATTACCCTTTTCGGTAATGGGGTTCGCCTTCCAAAAAGTTTGTGCTTCGTTAAATTAAGCTAACTTTGCATCAAAATGCAGGTTAAACCCTGCCACGATGGCACAAAAAACATGTCTCCCGACAAAATAAACCAGAGGCATTATTGTTGTTTAAGCCACGCATCTTATTAATTATTAATCGAATTTATTATGTTTAAAAATCTTTTCAGGAAACTCGTCGGAACCAAATCCGACAAGGACATCAAAGCGATCGACCCATTATTAAAGGAAACTTTACGAGCATACGAAAAAATCAAGCTACTCAGCAACGACGATCTGAGGGCTAAAACAATAGAATTTAAAAGCAGGATAGCCGAATACATTGCTGCCGATGAAAATCAGATCAGGGAAATAAAAGATCGCATCGAAAATGAGCCTGATCTTGACGTTGATGAAAAAGAAAAACTTTACGACACCATTGATAAATTAGAAAAATCGAGCTACGAAAAATCACAGGAAATCCTTAACCAGATTCTTCCTGAGGCATTTTCGGTGATCAAAGAAACAGCGTTGAGGTTTAAAGAAAATCCTACCGTAGAAGTCACAGCAAACCAGCACGACCGCGACCTTGCAGCAAAATTTGATCACATTAATATTGTTGACGATAAAGCTTACTACGATAATCGCTGGATGGCAGGTGGTAACCTGATTACCTGGGACATGGCACATTATGATGTTCAGCTTATCGGAGGGATGGTGCTTCACCAGGGTAAAGTTTCGGAGATGGCCACCGGTGAAGGGAAAACCCTTGTTGCTACTTTGCCGCTGTATCTTAATGCTCTTCCGGGAAAAGGTGTTCACCTGGTAACAGTGAACGATTACCTTGCAAAACGTGACTCCGAGTGGATGGGCATGTTGTACCAGTTTCACGGCCTTACCGTCGATTGCATCGATAAACACGAGCCAAACTCGGTAGCAAGGCGAAAAGCTTATCTTGCCGACATCACCTACGGAACCAACAACGAATTTGGCTTCGACTACCTGCGCGACAACATGACAGGAAATCCTGATGAACTCGTGCAACGGCCGCATAATTATGTGATCGTGGATGAGGTTGACTCGGTTTTGATTGATGATGCCCGTACACCGCTTATTATTTCGGGACCAACACCAAAAGGCGAAAATCAGCTTTTTGAGGAGATGAAACCTAATGTTGCCAAGCTTCACAACGCGCAGCGAAACCTTGTAACAAAATTCCTTTCCGATGCCAAGCAACTCCTATCTAAAGAAAAGCCGACCGATGATGAAGAAAAGAAAGGTGGCGAAGCTTTGCTGAGAGCACATCACGGACTTCCAAAAAACAAGGCGCTCATCAAGTTTTTAAGTGAGCCCGGCATGAAAACCCTCATGCAGAAAACCGAAAATTTCTACATGCAGGAGCAAAGCAAGCACATGCATTTGATAAATGATGAATTGTACTTTGTGATCGACGAAAAGAACAATTCGATCGAACTTACCGAAAAAGGCCACGACCTGCTCAGCGAATCATACAACGATCCGCAGTTTTTTGTTCTTCCCGACCTGGGTGCCGAATTGGTTGATATTGATAGATCACCAATCCCTGAAGAAAAAAAGGATGAGATGAAAAGTAGTCTTACCCTGGAATTTTCGGTGAAATCGGAGCGCGTTCACACGGTAAATCAGCTTCTCAGGGCATATTCGATGTTTGAAATTGATGTTGAATATGTGGTGATGGATAACAAAGTTAAAATTGTTGACGAACAAACCGGCCGTATCCTCGAAGGCCGCCGCTATTCCGATGGTTTACACCAGGCTATCGAAGCCAAAGAAAATGTTAAAATTGAAGCCGCTACTCAAACTTATGCTACCATCACCCTGCAGAACTATTTCAGGATGTATAAAAAGCTGGCTGGGATGACGGGAACTGCCGAAACCGAAGCCGGCGAACTCTGGGATATCTACAAATTAGATGTTGTTGTAATTCCAACCAACAAACCCATTACCCGCGACGACCGTGAAGACCTGGTTTATAAAACCAAACGCGAAAAATTCAATGCCGTTATCGAGGACATCGAAAGCCTTGTGAAGGCAAAAAGACCGGTGCTTGTCGGGACAACCTCAGTTGAAACTTCCGAGTTACTTAGCCGTATGCTCAACATGAAGAAAATTCCACATAGTGTCCTCAACGCCAAACTTCACCAGAAAGAAGCAGATATTGTTGCAGAAGCAGGTCGCCCCGGAAAAGTTACCATAGCCACCAACATGGCCGGTCGTGGTACAGACATCAAGCTTGGAGCCGGAGTCAAAGAAGCAGGTGGTCTGGCTATTATCGGCACCGAACGACACGAATCACGGCGCGTTGACCGACAGTTGCGCGGACGTGCCGGCCGTCAGGGCGACCCCGGCAGTTCTCAGTTTTTCGTCTCTCTCGAAGACGACCTCATGCGCATGTTTGGCTCCGACAGGATTTCGCGGGTTATGGACCGTATCGGCATCAAAGAAGGCGAGATGATTCAGCATTCGATGATCACAAAATCAATCGAAAGGGCGCAGCGAAAGGTCGAAGAAAACAACTTCGGCATTCGTAAACGTTTGCTCGAATACGACGACGTGATGAACTCCCAGCGTGAGGTAATTTACCGCAAACGCCACCACGCCTTGTTTGGCGAACGGCTTGGCGTGGATATCTCGAATATGATGTTCGACCTGAGCGAACAAGTGGTGATGGACTTCCAGGCCAGCGGTGATTATGAAGGTTTCAGGCTGGAGGTTTTGAAAGATATGGCTGTAAACGCTCCAATCACCGAAAAGGAATTGAAGCAGGCGACCAAAGAGGAACTGACCGAAAAGCTGTTCGACCATGTTTACAAGGCCTATAAGAACAAGATGAAATTTATTGCCGAGCGTTCGTTCCCGGTAATAAAAGATGTTTACGAAAATCACTCCAATTTCGAGCTTATCGCCATCCCGATTACCGATGGAATGAAAACACGTCAAATTGTTGTCAATCTCAAAAAAGCTTATGCCGATGGTGGACGTGAAGTTAACCTCGCCATCGAGAAAAGCGTTACTTTGGGCATGATCGATGAAGCCTGGAAAGACCATCTCCGCGAAATGGACGACCTCAAACAATCCGTTCAAAATGCTACTTACGAACAAAAGGATCCATTGTTGATCTATAAATTCGAATCTTTTGAGCTTTTCAGGAAAATGGTTCAGAAAATCAACCGCGAAATCACTTCATTCCTGTTAAAGGCAAACCTTCCTATTCAGGATGCAAGCCATGTACGCGAAGCACAATTGCCTCGTAAAACCGACCGCCGCCGCCTCCAGGAAGGCCGTGATGATCTGCTTTCACAAACAAATGCCAACACACAAACCAAAGAAAAACCTCAACCTGTAAAAGTCGAGAAAAAGGTTGGCCGGAACGAACTCTGCCCTTGCGGAAGTGGTAAAAAATACAAAAACTGCCACGGACAGAGCGAATAGTTTTTTTGGTTTAAAGAATCTGGCAATAGAACACGCTTATTTTTATAGGTGAACAACATGACACCAATCCTTGAAAATAGTTCCCTAAGGTCGAAAAGATTTCCTCAGGAATATTTTCGGGGGTTAATTCGCGTCTTGTTTTTGGCAATTTGGTTTTGTTGGTATTATGGTGAGAGAAATGTAAAATTTATGAATTTTTCGGTTTAAGAAGTATTAGAGACTGATACCAATAATAGAAAGCTTCGGGCGATGTAATTTTGTACCGATTGAATTTCGTGTAATCCGGATAAGAGATCGACAAACCTGCAATTTCGGCAGGAGATGAAAAATGTACAACAGTAGGTATAACATCCTGGATCAAAAGCTGAGTAAGGTAAGCAACCTTTGAAGCGCAAATTATTGCTTCCTCCATTCTGAAAGGAGTTATAATGAAATTAACAATATTCCCGATACCCTTTTGTAAGAAGTTAAAATTATCCGAAGTATGATCACGCCTGGCAAGCAGCAATGCTGTATTAATAGCGTCACGCAAAACATCATCTGGTTTTATCGATAAATTACGATACAAGATTTCTGCAGCAGCTATATCCAAAAATGATTCCCTGACTTCCTGAAAATCGTTTGCCTTATCAAACAGATAAGCAATATCAAACAATTGCTTGATGATTTCGACCGGTCGGTTTTTTGAATATAAAATGCCGGTGGTGTTGGGTGCAAAAGCCGTCAATTTATCACCAAGAACAGATTCAATCGAAGGCACTGTGACCAACTCGTAAGGGTCACCACAAATGAGCCATTTATGCCTGATCGGAATTTTGATCGTCTTTTTATAGCCAGATTTGGGAGAAAACAGAACATCAAGAAGAATCGGCTCAAAGCCGAAATGTGAATCAATAATACTTTTATAATAAAACTTATAATGACCAACCGGAGCTTCAGCTACGATTTTTCGCTCATTATCTTCCTGCCAGTTTAAAAAGGAACCTGAATTAACGACCTTGTCAAAATATGCCGACATGTTTTCAGGTGAAAGTGAAACAATAATGTCAACATCAATCGAAAACCTGCTAGGGGAATCAGACATCAGGAAGATAGAAGTACCTCCTTTAAAAATTAAATCAAGACCGCAAAGTTTTAATTGCTCCAATAAAGCGAATGCATAAATGATTTTTTCTATCAACTTTGGGTCACCGCGTTTGCCAATAGTTTTAGAGATTTGCTGAATCCATGCATTTTCGAAAGAAGCTGGTAAAATCATTTATTACTGGTTTAGATTTAGTTTTACTATTTTGCTCTCCAGTTCTGTTAATTGATTGCGGCGGCGCGCATAGCGCCTGATTTTATTACGATTTATAAAATATTTTTGAAAAATTGTTTTGTAGATGTTGTCCAATTCATCTTGTTGAGCTGCAAAAAGGTCTTTTTCGATCAGACAATCAATCAGCAATTTTTCGAGCGATGGGACTTTAATAGTATCAAATTCCAGCAGAGGAGCTTCACTAATGATTGGCCTTACAATAATTACTTCCTCATGATTTATAATATAGCGACTAAAAATTTCAGCATCAGGATTAAGAAAAACATTCTTGCTGAAACCGGTAAGTAAATTGAAAACAGATTCAGTTGCATCTTTCTCCGTTTCAACAACAATGTAATACCTGAACATTTGGTTGATCATAAATTCATTGAACCATCGGCTGTCCCAAATACACATATTAACAAATGGAAGGTCTTTTTTTACTTTTCCGGAAATCTTTTTGAGATTTGCCGACAGTTCAGGAGTGTATTCTCTTTTTTTAATTAACGAATAAAACCCACGGCTAAGATGTTGGATAATGCCTTTAGCTTTTAGTTGATTGAGTTTCCATGAAATTGTTTTCTCAGCAAGATCAGGAAATTCCATTTTTAAAAAGGAATAGAGTTCTGCACTGGTTACTGAAGACGCATCAGCAAAATTGGCATATAGTTTATTTTTAAAATCTGTTGTCAAGAGCATAGAGTTTTAATAATACAAATGTAAATTACATTTTGTTGTATTCAAAACTTTGGCAAAATTATTTTTACTTTGCCAAAGTTTTGATTTTTATGTACATGATTAACAATTATATAATGATAAATACATTTTGTTTTTCTTTTTATCTTTCATCCGGATTTTAAAAAAAAGCACTTTTTACATTTGAGTCAGCCATTCAGATGGAAAAAAACGATGAATCAGCGTTGACAATCGGATTTTAAAATATGCTGAGGTAGGAAATGTAAAAAGGAAAGGGAGAAATTAAATATCATGTCAGGCTTTGTTAATCAGCGTTACCAATTGTATTTCTGTTCACAGCCGTACATCCGGCGATTTCTATCCGAACACTTTTCTGACTGAAAATCACGCATCATTCAGGTAAAATGCTGTTATAAAACCGGTTACTTTATTTGGCATAATAAATGAAAAAGGTTTTGTGAACATTCCAAAAACAAAAAAATATGAAAGAAATAGTTGTCCTTATTCCCGACATCGAACCGGAACAAAATGTAGAGATTGATGTAAGCATCAATGGCCGCAAAAAAACCATGCAATACCGCGTCGAACTTATCAACTGGGAAGGTGCAGGTGTGCCTCCAGCCGACAAAGTCACCGTATTGAAACACAAAATTGCCGAATACGACAAAGATTGGGAGCTTGTCGAAATTGGCGCTCCAACCAAAGATAACATCCCGCTAACCTTCAGAAGGCGCATTTTAACCTAAGCAGAAGAACATTCCATACTAAATTTTCAAAATCATGAAAAAGCTATCAATTCTATTGATAATATTGACTTTATGTAGTTTTACATCCTTTTCACAGGAAACAAAAATCGAAGACGAAAGCGTCGCCATAAAAAATGTCATCACATCGGCTTACATCAACGGGATTCACAACCTGGGCGACATTCAGGCAATAAAAGATGGTTTCCATCCGGGTTTCGACCTCCTGATCCAGGATAAAGGACATCTGAGTTTTTTGCCCATCTACACCTGGATCGAGATGGTTGAGCAGCGTAAAACCGAAAATCCAAACGGGCCTGCTGAAAAAACTTCGGTGGAATTTGTAAATATTGATGTTACCGGCACCGCTGCAGTTGCCAAAATTGATTTATTTAAGGGTGGTAAAAAGATTTTTACCGATTATTTATCACTTTATAAATTTGATGAAAGCTGGAAAATCGTTTCCAAAATTTATTACCGCATTCCGGAATAACCGGAATTATCAACTCTTGTTTCAAATAAAATCATGATCATCAGAAAAGCCGCCAAATGCTTACAAACCTTATCAAATTAACCTTCCGGCATTTTATCCGCTACAGCGGCTACTCGTTAACAAATATTTTTGGACTTGCAGTGGGGCTGGCGACTTGTATTGTGATATTTCTGTTTGTACAAGACGAGCTGAGCTACGACCGGCAGTTTAGCAACGCCGAAAACATTTATCGGCTCGAACCACACTGGGTCGGACAGGGAGAAGATAGTCGCTGGGCTGCCACTGAGGGTTTTCTCCTGCCTGAAATCATGAAGAGTTACCCCGAAATTCTCAGCGGCGTCAAGATTACATTGCCCTACAATTCGTATATTTTTAGCTATGAAAACCGGTTGTTCAACGAAAAAAACGTACTCCTTGCTGATTCTTTGTTCCTGGATGTTTTTGATTACCGGGTCATCTCGGGAAATCCTTCAAAAATGCTCACTGGAACGGGTAAAATAGTGCTGACAGAGTCAACAGCAAGGCGGTATTTTGCCGGTGACGAACCGATGGGAAAAATCCTTGCCTTGGGCGACAAGAGCTACACCGTTGCCGGGATCATTGCCGACCCGCCAAAGAATTCGCATCTTTCGTTCGATATGATTATCCCGCTCGACGATTTAAGAAGCAAATGGCCGGGGGCTGATAAACCGGGGCCTTCGGTGTTTTACACCTATATTAAAGTCGCCGACAAAGCCTCAGCGCGTGAAGTCGAGCGGAAATTTAATGAGCATATTTACACACATTTCGGTATGGTTGTGGGTGACGACAGCACCAACATGCCAAAAGATTACACTGGCCAGCTAATTTTTCAACCACTTACCAAAATCCATCTTCATGGCCACGCCGAAAAGGAACTCAGCACAAATAGTGATGTCCGCTATGTGACCATTTTTTCGGCGGTAGCGATATTCGTTTTGTTCATCGCATGTTTCAATTATATGAATCTTGCAACAGCCAAATCGGCAAGAAGAAGTCGTGAGGTGGGATTGCGGAAGGTTTTGGGAGCTACGCGCGCCGATGTTTTTTACCAGTTTATGGGAGAATCTTTTTCGTTTGCCATAATTTCGATGTTTCTTGCATTTTTTATTGTCGAACTGGCACTTCCTGAATTTAACCAGTTTATGGGTAAAAATTTAAATCTCAATTTTTTCAGCAATTTCCCTTTAATCGTCGTGATTGTAATTACGGTCTTGACCGTTGGCATTTTATCGGGAACGTACCCGGCATTTTTTATGTCGAAATTTAACCCGGTTGAAGCTTTAAAAAGCAATGCTTTTGCCAAAGGAGCCAATAAAAAATCGTTGTATCTCCGCCGGGGGCTTGTAGTTGCCCAATTTTCGATTTCGATATTTCTCATCATCGGGGTTTTATCGGTTAACCGGCAACTCAATTTCATTCAAAAAAAGAATCTGGGTTTCGATAAAAATCAGGTTCTGGTCATCCAGTTATCCGACAAATCAGCATTTGAGAAATTGGAGGTGTTAAAGAACGAATTACTTCAAAACACCGGCGTAATAAGTGCTGCCGGAAGTTCAGATATCCCGGGGAAAAGGGTGCCATTTCTTGCGGTTAGGCTTCCAGGTGAAGAGAAAAGTGAAAACGCGAAAACGGAAAGTGATAAAAACCAGCCGATGAGTATGCGAACCTGGTCGGCAGGATTCGATTTAATAAAAACACTGGGTCTGGAGATCGCCGAAGGACGCGATTTTTCCAAGGAATCAGGCACCGACACTGACGCAGCATTTCTTTTAAATGAAGCTGCCGTTCGTGAACTCGAAATTAATAATCCTGTCGGGCACGATTTCGAATATGTGTACAATCTTAAAGTGCCTAAAAGCGGAAAGATTATCGGTGTTATAAAAGATTTTAATTACGCCTCTCTACACTCAAAGGTTGAACTGCTGATGATTCATCTTTATCCGCCATATTTCAGGTATTTGCTGGTAAAAATCAAACCAGGTAACACCCGCGAAACCCTATCAGAAATCGACCAGCTTTGGACCAGGCATATACCGGGTATTCCGTTGGATTATTTTTTTCTGGATAGCGCTTATAATGATTTGTACCGGAAAGAAATGAACACCGGCTCCATTCTTGGTTTGTTTACTATTCTGGCGATGATTATTGCAGGGCTTGGGCTTTTTGGGCTTGCTTCTTTTATAACCGAACAGCGCACCAGGGAAATTGGCATCCGAAGAGTTTTGGGTGCATCAGTTGTTCAGATTATCAGCAAATTAACCCGGGAATTTGTTATTCTTGTTGCCATCGCCAATGTTATTGCTTGGGTGCCAGCCTACTATTTTATCGATAACTGGCTTAATACCTTTGCCTATCGTTCCAGTGTCAGCCCAGGGATTTTTATTCTATCAACGGCATTGTCGTTGCTTTTGGCCTTTTTAACGGTAAGCACCAAAGCTTTTGCAACGGCGAGGGTAAATCCGGTGAATTCGTTAAAATACGAATAAATGATGTTTTTCAGTTTTGAAAGGCTGATCGACAATCACTTTACTGTTTTCTGACCTTTAAAAATAAATTGATTCCTAAAGGTTCACGGATTACTTCGATGTCGTCTTTTGAAATACCCGCCTGCAATGCAAATCTCATGAGTTCGTCCTCAGAGCGGTGATTTAAAAACCAGTCGCCCAGGATTTCCATAATTCTTCGTGACGGATTCTCTACATTGAAATTCCCGATAATCATCTCGCCGCCAGGCTTCACATATTCGTAGTATTTTTTGAGCAGGTAAACAAAATGTTTGTCTCTGAAATAATCGAACAGGCCGGCGCTCCAAATGAGATCGTAAGATTTTTCGGGGACGTGGCGGATAACATTTACGTTGTGAAACGACATGCCCGAAAGGAAGTTTTTATTTTTGGCTTTGGCGTAAGCAATGGCTCGCTTATCGAGGTCAACCAGATCGAAAACCAGATGATTATGCGGGTTTTCGGTATGAAACTCATAAACTTCGGTTACAGGGCCACTTCCCAGGATTAATACATCGGTATTATTGCTGTTGTTGTTTTGGTGCAGATTGCTTAAAATTTCGATGGCCAGTTTTTTTCGGTTAACTACAGCAATAGCTGCCGGAAAGTGATGAAAAAATTCATCCCACTTTTTGTATCGCACATCAGGGCTAACATATCGCTGATATATCTTTTCGATGATAAAAAAATCGCCGTTGTAGCCAAAAGGTTTGGTAAACGAAAACCCGATGATGGTTCCAGGGTTCAGGATGGGTTGCATGACGGCGCGAAATTCTTCAATTTCATCCGCCGATATCTGGTCAATAATTTTGAGGATAAAGTCATATTCATGATGGTCGGGTCCGTTTTTTTCAAAAAGCTCCGCCAGCTTAATCGGAATGGTGAATAAAACATCCAAATTGCTCATCACTATTTTTTGCCCCGGTTAATTTGGTTTGATTATTCGCCAATTCTGGTTTTAAGTTCATCTTGCAGTTCCTGGTCAACAGAAATAACGCTCATTTTATCGGCAATAATGATCTCTGGGAATTTTGCCATGAAAATCTTTTCAACATTTACGATGTAAAGCTCGCTTACGCGGAAAAATTTATCCCCGGCAAAGAGTTTCCCGATTTCATCGATACTGCTATTTGAGACGATTTCCTGATCGGCAAGATGAATAACTGATTTGTTGTCCTGTTTTTCGATAAAATATACTTCGTCGGGATTTATTTTTTCGAAGCCTTTTTCGCCCTCGATAATAAGGTGGGATTTTGCTTCTACACCCAATCCAAAAAACTGATTAAACTGGTCGCTCTCAATTTTTGATTTCATGTCGTTTTCGAACTTAAAACGGGCAATTTCGATGTTGGTGCGCAGGTCTTTTTCCGTAAAAGGTTTGATGATGTATCCATAAGGAAGCGAAACCTTGGCTTTTTCGATAGTCGAAATATCGGCATTTGCGGTGAGGTAAATGATGGGAACATTATGCTTTTGCCTGATGGCATTTGCGGCTTCAATGCCGGTCATATTTCCTTTGAGCATGATGTCCATCAAAATAACATCTGGCAGGTTTTTTTCGACTTCTTCGATAGCAGCTTTTCCGGTGGCTACCGCATTTTGAACTGAATAACCAAGGCTTTCGAGGCTTTCTTCGATATCTGTCGCAACGAGTACTTCATCTTCGACGATTAAAACATTTAACTTTGACATGACAGGGTTAGGGTTAGAATTAAAATCTGATTATGAATTTTGTTCCTTGCGAAAAATCGTATTCCAGCGTACCATCAATTTGCTGAACCAGTTTGTTTACGATTTTTAAACCAAGGGTTTTGGCTTTTTCAACTTCAAATGCTTTATCAAAGCCAACGCCGTCGTCGCTGACTTCAAGCTGATATTTGCCTTCGTCGTTGGTTTGAAGCCCTAGTTTTATCGTTCCTTTTTCGCGATCTTTAAAAGCGTATTTAAAGGAGTTTGAGATGAGTTCGTTGATAATTAAGCCGCACGGAATGCCCGTGTCGAGTGGCAGCAACACATCCTCAATATCGTAAACAATGCTGATTTTTCCCTGATGGTCCGAAAACGTGCGCATCAGGTTGCCGGCAAGGCTTTTGGCGTAGTTGATGAATTTGATGTTCTCAAGATTTTCATTCCGGTATAGGTCTTCGTGGACCAGGGCCATCGACCGGATCCTGTTTTGGCTTTCTTCGAGAACCTCTTTTAAAACAGGATCTTCAACCTGGCGCTCCTGCATTTTAAGGATGCTCGAAATGATCTGCATATTATTTTTTACACGATGGTGTACTTCTTTGAGCAGGATGTCTTTTTCGGCAAGGCTTCGCCTGAGGTTTTCTTCGGCTACGCGGCGCTGTTGTTCCCGATTTTCGAGTTCTTTTTTTAATAAAATCTGAGATGCCAGGTCGTCGATGAGGCTAAATAGTTTTTTAGCATCAACAGGTTTAATCAAATAACCGTTAACACCAAGGTTTATGGCCTCCAGAAAATATTCTTTGATGCTGTACGCCGACATCACGATTACCTTAACTTCGGGGGTGATTTCCTTGATCAGTCTGATCATCTCCAGCCCATCCATGATGGGCATGCTGATGTCGGTAATGATGAGATCGGGTTTGTGTTTCTGGAATAGTTCGAGGCCTTTCTGGCCATCTTCACCAATATAGAAATCTTTTACGCGCTTCGACAGCAAGCGATTGTACAAAAACCGGATTGTTTCGTTGTCTTCTACAAAAAGGAGAGAAATGTTGTGCTGGGCAGATTGTTCCATTGTAGTTTTGTATTGAAGTGCAAAATTTATTTACTTATCGATAAATTTTGCAATGAGTTCGATAAACTCTTTGAGGTTTATCGGTTTTGCAATGTATTCATCGCATCCAGCCTGAAGGCTTCGCTCGCGGTCGCCATCCATGGCATAGGCAGTTTGCGCAATTATGGGCATTTGGGGATAGATTTCCTTAATTTGCCGGGTGGCTTCCAGTCCGTTCATGATGGGCATTCTGATATCCATCAGCACCAGATCGATGCTTTTGTTATTTTTAATTTCATCAACAGCTTCCTGGCCATTTTTTGCCCAGATCAGTTCAACCTCTGTTTTTCGAAGCGATTTTTTAACCAATAAGTAATTTGTTGCTACATCTTCGGCAATCAGAATTACTTTATTTTTCCAATTATATTCCATTATTTCTGAATTAGTTTTTTCAATTTTAAGTGTTGATTTACTGCCTTTAATAAACGGCAAATTAAAGTAAAAAATTGAGCCTTTCCCAATTTCGCTTTCAACCCAGATATCGCCTTTGAACAATTTCGTTAACGATTTTGAAATTGCCAGCCCCAGGCCGCTTCCTTCCTGTTCAGGCTGGTGATCTAAGTTTCCTTGCATAAATCTTTCGAAAATGTAGGCCTGTTTTTCAAGTTCAATACCGCGGCCGGTATCTTTAACATAAAAATACAAATCTTCATGAATAAGTTGATAACCTATTTCGATAAAACCGGTATCGGTAAATTTCCCGGCATTAAATGCGAGGTTGATGAGGATTTGTTTCAGCCGTTTTCGGTCGGCAACAATTATCGAATCGCCATCACCAAGGGTATTTTTAATCACTATTTCGAGCCCTTTCGATTTTACATTTTCATCAACCTCCATTACTTTGTAAATCTCATTCATCAGCTCGTTGAGCGAAAATTCGGTTTCGTGAAGCTCAAGAACACCAGCCTCAATCTTGGAAATATCCATAATATCGTCGAGGAGCGCAAGGAGGTGGCTGCCATTACTTTTGATTACTTCAACACATTCGGTGCGTTCTTCGTCATCGTCAGATTGTTCTAAAACTTGCGCAAAGCCAATAATGGCGTTCATCGGAGTACGTATTTCGTGGCTCATCGATGCCAGAAATGCCGATTTGAGTTTGTCGGATTGTTCGGCTTTATTTTTTGCTTCAACCAATTCGATGGTGCGCTTATCGACTGTTTTTTCGAGGTTCAGATTCAGGTTTTCGACTTCGTCATATTGTTCGTCAAGTTGCTGATTCAGATAAAAATCGCGTCGTGCATAATATTCGATGCTGTATGCCGCAAACATCCCGATCAGATTGATGCTTGCATAAAAAAAGTTAATGCTCAATATGATATGGCTGTCGGCTTTTGAAAAGAAAATTGCACCCACATTATAAAGCCCAACCAGAATCCACCCTGCAATGGCTGCCGGAAAAAACCGAAGCCTAATAAAAAAATATCCGGCCGAGAAAATCAGCATCATTCCAGCATAATACGTGTAGTTTATGGGTACAAGAGCAATCATAACGCAAATCCCGGCGCCTGTCACCAGGAAGCTGATGAAAAGCAAAGATTGCCAGATTTTTTCAAAAACAGGGAAAAAAGAAACGATAAAAACCAGCACAAGAATAGGTACGACAATGTAAAACCGGATTGCCTGAAATGTTGAAGCGAATTCGGGCACGATCACGGTATCGAGCCACCCGAAAATGGCATAGAGAAATGTAACAAGTACAAATGAAATCCTGAATTGGAGTAATGAGTCGGTGAAATATTTTCGCAAAAACAGTCTTTCATTCTTTTCCGGAAAGGATAAAGTGATCCTATTCAATTTCATCTCCTGAATTAATGAAGTGTTTCCGGCCATTTAAACGATATTTAGTTGTTGCTGTTCAATTATTTGTAAAATATTTCCTTTGCCGTGGATGAGCGTTTTTAAACTGAACAAAGTTAAAAATATATTAATGAGAAAGTGAGAAAAAATACTGAAAGAAAATATAATCCTGCAAAATCGGATCCGGAAATAAAATGTTGGTTTTAGATGGCTATTTTTGATGCTGAAAAAGGTAAAGTCAGATCGAAAAAATCAATCAGTTTTTTTGTCCAGATGCGAACAGTAAACCAGGATAAAATGAACACTTTATCAATTATTGTCGGACGATTCAAAACTAAACGCTTGATTAATAGCAAGTATAGATGTTTGGCATAAAAAATGAAAAGGTGATCATGATCCAACATATTTTTCGGTAAATTTTTTCCTGCAAAATTAAATTCGTCCATGGAAAAGCTAATCCATCTGAAAAACATTAACCGGGCACTCGAAGAAAAACTTAAAGCGGCTGGCATCGATACACCTGAGAAACTTCGCGAAAAGGGGAGCAGGCATGCTTTTGTGAAGATAAAAACCTTCGATTCGGGTGCTTGTTTTAAGATGCTTCTCGAACTCGAAGGTGCAATCCGCGGGGTTAAGGCAGAGGATCTTAATCCGGAAATTAAAGATGAACTGATGGATTTTATGGGAATTTTTAACTGTTAATTGTGCTGTTTTGGTAACGAAAAGTAATTAAATACGTATGATTTCTTAAATTAATAAATTCACAAATTATGATCAAAACTGTTGACCTCACTAAAGTATTTCGCACCGATGAGGTGGAAACCACCGCATTAAACAAAGTTTCGTTTGAAGTAAAAGAAGGCGAATTTGTAGCTGTAATGGGGCCGTCGGGATGTGGGAAATCCACACTGCTCAACATCCTTGGCCTACTCGACAACCCTACCGGAGGAGAATATTATTTCCTGGGCAGCAATGTTGCGGGGCACTCCGAGAAACAACGTGCTTCGCTCCGTAAAAACAACATTGGCTTTGTTTTTCAAAATTTTAACCTGATCGACGAACTCAACGTTTTCGAAAACGTCGAGCTTCCACTCATCTACCTGGGTTATAAAACCAACGAACGAAAACAAAAAGTGGATAAAGCCCTAGAGCAGATGCAGATTATTCATCGCAAAAAACATTTTCCACTCCAGCTTTCAGGAGGTCAGCAGCAAAGAGTGGCAGTTGCCCGTGCCGTTGTTGCAAATCCAAAATTAATTCTGGCCGATGAACCTACCGGAAACCTCGATTCGGCGCATGGTGAAGAAGTGATGAACCTCCTCGAGCAGCTCAACAAAAACGGTACAACCATTATCATGGTAACACACTCGCAGCGCGACGCCGAATACAGCCACCGCATTGTCAGGCTCTTCGACGGGCAGGTGGTTACCGAAAACATCAAGGAACAATTTGCACTTTAATTCAATCCTGAAAGCACATGCTAATAAATTATCTGAAAATCGCACTCAGGAGCATCGTAAAAAACAAGTTTTATTCTTTTCTTAACATTGCGGGGCTTGCCATTGGAATTGCAGCATTTGTGTTTATTTTTCTTTATGTGCGCAATGAGTTGACTTATGATAAATACCACCAACATGCCGACAGGATTTACAGGATTGAATCTGATTTTACGATTTCCGGAAAACATGATCAGTTTGCCATAGTGCCGGTTCCGATGGGGCCAGCATTGAAGATCGAGTTTCCTGAAATTGAACAGTTTTGTCGTTTTGCTCCTGCTGGTAATGAGGTTTTTAAATATAACGACAAAGAGTTTTACGAGGAAAGGTTCTATTTTGCCGATTCAACAGTTTTTGATATTTTTACTCACAAGATGATCATGGGTAATCCTAAAACTTCGCTGGTAGAACCTTACTCGATTGTAATCTCGGAAGACATTGCAGCCAAATACTTTGGAAGTCAAAACCCGATGGGTGAGATGATTGAAAGTGCTGATGGAGATAAATACAAGGTTACCGGGGTTCTCCAAAATGTACCATCAAACACGCATCTCCGTTTTGATGCTCTGATTTCGGGAACAACAATTGCAGCGGTTCAGGGTGCTGAAGATTTTAATAGTATGGAACCCGGACGATTTTGGAATATTGGCGTGTTTACTTACATTCTGCTCGCCGAAAATTCAGATATGGCAACCATCCATGAGAAATTCGGCGGGTTTTATAATAAATACATGAAACCGGTGGGCGACCAGATCAGCGCCAGTTTTAACCTGATGTCGACACCACTTTTAAAAACGCATTTTTACTCAAATCTTTCGGCTGATTTGCCAAAAGGCAACGTTACGTTTATTTACATTTTTAGCATTGTAGCCGTTTTTATTTTGCTTATTGCGGCAATCAATTACATGAATATGGCCACCGCACGTTCGGCCAGGCGGGCACGGGAAGTTGGCATCCGGAAAGTGGCAGGAGCATTTAAAAGGCAGCTAATCGTGCAGTTTCTCACCGAATCGATTCTCCTGGCAGTTATCAGCCTGATCATCGCCCTGGTACTTGTTCAGGCGTTGCTTCCCAATTTCAACACCCTTTCGGGGAAGGAAATTGGTTTTGATATTTTCACAAACCCCGCGTTAATCCTGATAATTCTGGGCGTAACTTTATTTATCGGATTTGTTTCGGGGAGCTATCCCGCCTTTTATCTTTCGTCGTTTTTGCCTGTAAAAGTTTTGAAAGGCAGCAACAGGGGAGGAAACAGTAAAGGTGGATTATTGAGAAGAATCCTCGTTGTTTTTCAGTTTTTCATCGCCATCGTAATGATCATCGGAACCATCGTTGTGTCAAGTCAGATTAATTTTCTCAAAGACAAAGATCTTGGCTTTATCAAAGAAAATATGATCATTCTCGAACTTCAGGATACGGCTTTCCGTAATAAGGCCGAATCGCTGAAAAAGGAGTTGCTCAAAAATTCAAATATCCATGGAGTGACCAATTCAACCGGGATTCCGGGAAATAACAGGTGGATTCAGGTTGTGAAAATCGAAAAAGACGGGCAGATGACTGATAACGCGATGATTCTGGCGCTTGTTGATTTTGATTTTGTAAAAACTTACGGGCTTGAAATTGTTACCGGGCGCGATTTTAACCGCGAAATGGGCACCGATGCCACCGAAGCTGTGATTGTGAATGAAGCCACCGTAAAACAATATGGCTGGACAGATAACCCGCTGGGTAAAAAAATTATCTGGGGCGCCGAACTTGATGGAACTGGTGGCCGGCTATTAAAAGTGGTTGGCGTGGTTAAAGATTATCATTACAATTCGCTTCACAATAAAGTGGAACCTATCATGCTTTTTATCAGTGAGCGGCCAAGATTTTACATGACGGTAAAAGTCAATCCCGAAAATTTAGATCAGACGATAAAATATGTCGAGGAAAAATGGAATGCTTTTGGCGCCAAACGGCCGTTCAATTATCAAAGGCTCACCGAAACCTGGGACGAAATGTACGAATCGGAACAAAAATTAGGCGTCATTTTCAGGATTGCCACCATTCTGACAATTTTTATTGCGCTGCTTGGCCTGCTTGGACTTTCGTCGTTTATTGCAGAGCAGAAAACCAAAGAAATCGGCATCCGCAAGGTGATGGGCGCTACCCTGGGAAATATTCTTGGTTTGCTTTACAAAGAGTTCATTTTCCTTATCATCATTGCATTTATTATCGCAATTCCGGTAGCCTGGTGGCGCCTGGATATCTGGCTCGAAACAAGCTTTGTTTATCACATCAACATTACGGTTTCATATTTCCTGCTGGCTGGTTTGCTGGCCATTACCATCAGCCTGCTTACACTGAGTTATCACACCATCAAAGCTGCAATGGGCAATCCGGTTGATGCGATAAAATACGAGTAAGCTGATTTAGGATTTAGGATTGAAGATTTTACGATTGAAGATTGAGATTTGGAATTTGGGATTTGTGAAAGTCGCTCAGCGCTTAGCGCAGAGCGCTCTGCCCTATGTGATTTGAGATTGAAGATTGAGATTTGAGATTTGGGATTTGAGATTTGTGAAAGTCGCTCAGCGCATAGCGCTTAGCGCAGAGCGCTTTGCCATTTGTGATTTGAGATTTGTGATTTGAGATTTGAGATTTTATTAAAAAGCCGCCTCAGGCTATGATTTGAGGCGGCTTTTTATTAAAGATGATCCAAAACTTTAAAACCACATTTTTTACAATTTCCTTCTTTGTCGAGACCGCTGATCCAGGTATCGTAACGACTGCGGTTGATGACTTTTGAGCCGCATTTCGGGCATTTTGTGTCCTGGCCCGTGGTTGAGGTGATATTTCCGAGATAAACATAATCGAGCGACTGGCTTGCCAATGCATGAAATTCCTCCAAAGTTGCTGCCGGGGTGGGTGCTGCCGAGGTTTTGTAGGTCGGGAAATACCTCGACAAATGCAAAACCGTGTTTCGTCCCAACTCGCCCGAAATCCATTTCACCATCTCAGCAAAATCTTTAAGATTGTCGTTAAGACCTGTAATAACGAGGTTCGTTATTTCGAGATGACGGCCACTTTTGCGGATATTTCTGAGCGTTTCTTTTACAGGTTCGAGTTTCGAAAAAGTCTGTTGTTTGTAAAAGTCATCGGTAAAAGCTTTCAAATCAACATTAAAAGCATCTATCAGATCGGTTAGTTCGGCAAGCGGTTCCCGGTTGATAAAACCGTTGGTTACCATCACATTTTTTAATCCTTTTTTTCTTGATATTTCAGCAATATCGGCCATGTATTCAAACCATACTGTAGGCTCGTTGTAGGTAAAAGCAATGCCGATATTCGATTTGTTTTCGAGGGCAGACGCAACAAGACTTTCGGGCGAATTTTGCCGGCGGAGATTAAAACCGTTGGGAACTTCCTGAGAAATTTCCCAGTTCTGGCAAAATTTGCAGCGCAGGTTACATCCATAACTTCCTACCGAAAAAATAACACTGCCGGGGTGGAAATGGTACAACGGCTTTTTCTCGATCGGATCGAAGCCAACCGACGAAACGACTCCATAGGTCTCGAGGAATAATTCGCCTCCGGTGTTTTTTCT